>RPQK01000034.1 GCA_003819755.1 Acidobacteriota bacterium
CATCGTGAATGTCTGCCCGGCTTTAATGCTGGTCGCCGCCGAGCCCTTGCGGCCTTGGTTCGCGATTCCCCCCTGGCCTTTTTCACCCTTTTGATTCTCAAAGGTGATCCAACGTGTCTGGACACCAGGTCCAGGGAGGTCGAACAGGTTCTGCGCAGCCAAAGAACCCGTGAGGCAGGCAAAGAGACCGAATCGGATCAGAGCGTTTGTTGACCGCATGCAGCTCACCTCCTGGAAGAGTCGCGCGTATTGAATTCTCCCAAGGGGTTAGCCGTGCGTCAACCCTCGATCTGATTGTTGGCGGATCAGCGGGACGATTCGGATGGATGCGGGATCCTTGAAGCAAGGTAGTTTCTCAGCACTTCCAGCTCTTGCGCCATCTTTTCCTTGTACATCCCGTACCTGTCCGGGTCCGCGATTGCGGCCTCGTAAACGCCAACTGTGCGTTTCACCCAGGAAATGGTCGCGTCTATTCCGTCCCGTTTTTCAAGCAAAGAGATTCGATCCATCGATGAATTCAGTATAGCCGAGTGCTGAAGAGAACCTGACGCGCCGCCGCAAGAAAGTGGCGGACCAGGGACACAAGGGACAGGAATCCGGCTTCATGTGCTTTCTGTCTCCTTCTGTCCCTTCTGTCCCTCAGCCCTCTGGAATTGCCTTTCTTGTGTCGGACCCCCCGTGATAGGATCACCGCGCGGCGAGATAAGGAGAAAAACGATGGAAATGGCAACGTGGCAGTGGGTTGTAGTCGGCGGGTTAGCGATAGTCCTTGTCGTTGCCCTGGTCATGCGCTCCAAACAGCCGCGGACGGATAAGTAGCGGCGGCGGGGTGTAGTCTACTTGTTCGAATACTGACCGAGAATACCTGTAAGTCGTCCGGTCCCCCTCCCGGCGCTTCAGTCTATCGCTCGGAGGTCGTCTCGAGTTGCGGTTGAGTTGTGCCCACCCGAACGAAGTCGTAGAATCCCCTGAACAATAGGGAGTTACCGCAATGACCAAAGCTCAGATTCTCGTCGTCTTTGTGCTTCTTATCACCCTTGCTTCATGCGGCAGCGACCAGCAGACCGCCCGTTTTGAAGGCTGGAAAGTGGACCGGGTCGGCCAGTCAGAGGCCATTGGACCAGACGGACAGAAAGACGTTCAGATCGCCCTGCCCGTGGAACCCGGAGGCTCGATCATCCGTATTCTGGTGCGGAACACCGACGGGCAGGCCTCGAACTGGGACACGGTTCCGAACAACGTCAATTGGGCCGTGGGCGTCGCGGACCGGCAAACACCCAACGAGCTGTTGAATCGCCCGGACGGGAGCGTGGTGATCCCGGTCAATGAGAAGAGAGAGCTCCTCCTTTTTCTTGCCGACAACGGCGCTTTTCGGGGCGGCCAGACGAGCTTCGAGGCGCTGGTCACGTTCCAGGGCGGACGAGAGGCATCGTACGATGTCGAACGGTAACGCCACACGATGTCAGGCGCCCGGTTTTCCACCTGGAGAGGCATCAGAGCACGAACGAACGGTGTCTCCGCCCAAAAAGGGGAAACGATGCCTGGAATCGCGGCTCTCTGCCTGACGACAGTTCTGACTGGCTTCGCCGCGGTGGCGGGCGTCGCCGGTGCCTCCACCAATAACGATGACTACCTGATACCGAAGGGGCAGCCGCTCTTCGTCTTGCTCCGCCGAGCCGACCGGGAACCACCCGCTGGATCAAAACCAGACGTCTTCACCCCGGCAGACGTCGGCGCCGACCCGGTTGCCGGCCAGGTCATCCGGCTTTTTTCCAATCCCTCCGGTTACCCGCACCTCACCTTGCGCTTGCACCAATTCGTCAAGAACTATGTCGCCCAAACCCGGGAGAAAGACAGCGCGGCGCAGTCCCAGGTAACTGAACCGACCTATTTCTTCCTGTCGGACCGGCGCGGCGGTTTCCCGGGTCAAGGCTTCTGGCTCACAACCGATGGGAAGAGCCTGAGGGACATGACGACAATTCCCTACATCGACATCAAGGTCGGGCCGCGGGCCGTTACAGCCGAAAGCAGCGTGAATCAGATTTTCCCTCACGAACTGGGTCATATCCTGGTCCGTGAATTGACAGGGAAACGAGAAAGAAAGGCCTTCAACGGGGTCCATTTCGTAACGGTGCGCAGCGATCCATGGATGGCCTTTGATGAAGGATGGGGAACGCATTTTCAGCCCGCCGCCATTGATGCTTCCCGAAGCCCGGCGCTTCTCGAAAGACGGCGGCACCCCGTGCTATCCCTCGAGGATCCTTGGTATCGGCGCTTTGCGGATGAGCAGGTGTCCGGCTGCTGGTTCTGCCCCGCCAACCTGGGATTTTTGCTCTGGCAGGGAACACGGGAACAACAACTCCGAGACCGCGCTCTTGTCGAGAATTACTTTTCGCGGGAGGTAACCCTCCCAGCCGTCCTCGCTTCAGACCAGCGGCCCGCGTACGAGGCCCAGATGTACCGCGACGTGATCCCGCCGTCTCTGCGGTCAAGACTGAAAAACGGGTCGCAAATGCTCGCGAGTGAGGGAGTTGTAGCGACCTTTTTTTACCGTCTGGTCAGCGACGAGCGACTCCAGAAAACCTACCGGGAGCCAAACTTTTACCGGCCGTTTCTCCTCCCCGGCAAGAGCGTAAATTGGGAACAGACGCCACCGCAGATTCTCTTCACCCCGCGAGAAAACGTTTACTTGAAGACTTTTGCGGTTATGGCGGCGAGCGTATCCTGGCAGATCCCGGACGGCCGCGCCCCCCTCCTCCAGTTCGTCCAAGGGTATATGGAACGGTTTCCGGACGAGGCCCCCCACGTTCTGGGAGTCTTCCTCAATGTCACCGGCGGCACAACGGTCGAAAAACCGCCGACGGCGGGAGCGGCGGAGCAGTCGAGCCTTCTGCAACTCCGCGATCGGATCCTGGCGGGCCAGATCCGGCTGGACGCGCGGCTGGGGCCGCCCCTCTGGCTTGCCAACCGGAAAGCGAAAGTCGGCTACGGTGTGTATCGGCACCTGGGGTTCATGCTTCCCAGCTACAATTTCGATCTGAACGCGGCCGACGAGAGCGATCTTCGGACCGTGCCCGGCATCAGCGCGGCGCTTGCAAAAAGCATCGTGGACGGCCGCGAGCGCCGGGGCTTCTTCAAGAGCATTGAGGATTTGAGCACTGTCCCGGGAGTCACGGGTGAAATCCTCGAAGAGTTTCGTGGAATGCAGGCGCTTCTCCGGGACAAGCTGTCGAAGCAGAAGATACGGGAAGACGATACGGGCTCCGCGAACTGGATCTTGCTCTTGTTCCTTTCCTCGTATGTCCTGGCAGCCCTGTTTCAGGTCCTTGGCCTGGTCCTCTTCGCCGCTCTCATCTATGTCCTTTTGCTGCGGCTCTTGCCACGGGTCAAACGAAGTCAGCAGACCGATGACGGCAAGCGGCGGCGCATTCGGCGAGCAGCCCGTTTCATCCGGCCGGGGCTGGGACCAGCGGTCCTGGCTTTCCTCCTGAGCCTCGGATTCTATTTTGCGGGACTATCGCTTACTCCCTGGCTAATGGCCGCCACAGCTCCGGTGTTCTGGTTTGTGTTCGCATTTGTCCGGGGATTGCGCAGAAAGGCGATTCCCCTGACCCTGAAGGGCAGCATGTATACCCTCGCCGGCTGGGTCCTCGTCTTTGCAATCACGGGACTGGCGTATTAACACGGACGAACACGGACGAACACGGACGACGGGAAAACGACCTGAAGGACGACCTGAAGGACCAGAAGGACGTGAAGGACTAGAAGGACCAGAAGGACTCCAGAGACGAGCCCCGTCTTTCAGGTCTTTCAGGTCTTTCAGGTCCTTGAGGTCCTTCAGGTGCTTAGGTCCTTTTGTGTTCGTCCGTGTTCCCGCTAACTCAGGGAGTTTTTCCCTGTTCTCACCGTCGGGCTTTCTCGCATGACCCCATCGTACGCAAGCGCCACACAGGCGGTGTCTGCTTTTCTAACCCATTGATGGAGTTGGCACACGGTTTGCTACCGCTCTAAGAAATTAAGATCGCGTATGGAGGGAATATGCCGACCGAATATATCATCTGGATGGTCGTTGCCGGCGTGGTAGGTCTGATTTTGGGCTTTGCCGCCGGCTACTTCCTGCTGAGAAACTCGGGGAGTCGCAACGAGCTGATGTCGGTGCGCAGCGCGCTCGATCAGAAGAACGCGCAGTTGGAAGATGCGCATCAGAGGATTAGTGCTTTTAGCCGTCGAGTAGACGAGAAGGATACCCAGCTTCGAACCGCGAACGACGAGATTCACCATCTCGAGAGCCGGCTGGAAGAAAAGGCTCAGAGAGAGAAGAAGGCCATAGAAGCGTTGCGGGAGGTTGCTCGCGACGAGGTGGCCACGGTGGACCGCCGTCCAGTCGAGACGGAGGCGGAAGCTCGGCGACGGGCAGAAGCCCGGAAGGTCGCAGAAGAGAAGCTACGGGACGAGGACGTTCACGACGTCCGAAGGAAGTAGGTTTTCCCCTCCCAGCCGCCATGTTCAGAGGTTGAATCTCTGAGCCTTCCACGGGAGCTCCCGGCTTATGGGCTGAGTAATCCGGTGCCTGCTCGGCTCGCTACGCTCGGGAGTTCCCGCCACCCTACAGCCTCAGTTGAAGGACTTTAACCTTGGCCACACCTCCTTCAAGGGCTTTTTCATGCCTCGCGCGACCCAAATCGTCAGATTGTTCTCGTACGGCATAGAGTACTGATTACTGACAATACCGGCGGCGAGAACCGAGTCGAAGTAACGCGCCAAATCCTTTTGCTTCCCCCCGATCACGATCAGAACATTTCCTGTGTAGCCGTCAGGTCCCCAAAGCCAGTAATTGTTGTGCCCGCTTATCGCATCCGGCAAGCCGTGGGAATTGCCCAGCAGATCAATGGCTCCGGCTTCCCCGTAATTCCGGCCGAAGATACCGCACTGTTTTTTGTCCGCGTCCGGAAGAGAGTGGTAGACCCGAGCGACGCCGGTGACCATCTCTTCCCAGCCAAACATGTCGGCGAAATGCTGCGGCAGGCGGCCCATCTCGTGCCTCTCACCTGAGGACGGTTCCATCCCCAGAGAGCTCGAATACCGTATGTACGTTTCCGGGGCAAGCAACGGAAGGGCGAGCGGCGCCGCCACCGCTCCTCCGGCAAGCAGGAATACAATGATCATGGCTTTCAGTAACAGTCGGGATGCCAAGAGGCGCTCAAGCAGGACGGCGCCGGCGGCAAACAACAACGGGTAGATCGGACCAAAATAGTACGGCTTGGCCCCTTGAACGACGAACAGAATGAGTATCGCCAGGTAGGCCCAGCCGAACAGCCGCAAGTGGCGACCTTCCCGGTCGAAAAAGAAGTAGTAGAGCCCTGCCAACCACAGCGGCAGAGTAAACGGGTTCATCTCCAGAACTAACTGGGAAAAGAACGCCGGTGGGGAAAGAGCCAGCATCTTGTATTTCAGAGCATTGTCCATGAATTCGAGCGTGGGCCAGCCGTGATTTGTCTGCCAGGCGACATGAGGGATGAACAACAGGCCGGCGATGGCTCCACCCGCCCAAAACCAGCCACTCAAGAACTGAATTCGTTGCCTGGTCAAGAGGAGGCCGACAACCAGTCCGACGCCCAGGAACAGCATGCTTATCTTGTTCATCAACCCCAGGCCCGCGATCACGCCAAACAGGAGCCAGAGCCGTTCATCCGACGTGCGGATAATCCGGATAACGACGAGAGCCGCCAAGCTCCACAACAGGATGTCAAACGGGTTCATGGAGAAGAAATGAAACGAGAAAAGAAAGAGCGGAGCAATGAGAACAGGGACGCCGGCGAGCAACTGAGCGTACTTTCCGCCCCCTAATTCCCTCGCTATCAGCCCGGCGGTGAAGATCGTTGAGATCCCTGCCAAAATAGGCAAGAGACGCACCGACAGGAAGGAGTCGCCGAGCACGAGCCGAATCCCTGCCAGCAGGGCGGCTGAAAGAGGCGGATGGTCGACAAATCCGAAAGCCAGGCGCCGGCTGCAGGCTACGAAATAAAACTCGTCCCGAAAGAAGCCGTATCCCTCCAAGGTGAGCAGATGCAGGACCAGGCTCGCAAGAGCGAGCAGGGCCAGACCCGGGAGGAACAAGGGATGCGAGAGACGGGCACGATCATTCATATGCGGGACAGTATAGAGAGTAGGAACGGCGAGTCAACCAGCGATTTTGATTGAGGGATTTTGGAGCTGTGCGGGGTCTGATGGAGGCGGTCCCGGATTTGCTCCATCGGACCCCGCTTTATTAGAAGAGCATCGGAGGGGAGGATAATGCTCTTGGCGATCTCTGTATCGCCCGCTCCTTTTTGCGGTCCGCCGTATCTCTAGCACTTTGCGTGCCAGTAATAACCGAATGCCCTCGAATCGCTCTATAGCATTATTATTTAATAACTTGTCGGTCTCGCCGGCGTTTTACGCCCAGCCGGTAGTCATCGGAACCACTTCATAACTTCTATGCGTCGGCTTAAAAGTTATGAGTGCGAATGGAACTGCGGGGGCGCGCCTTCCGTATAGGAGCGTAGATGAAGAGAAGCTACTGGATCGTCGGGGCCGTAGGGGTCAGTCTGCTTTTTCTCGGGGTCGCGATCAACTTCCTGATGTCTTTTGCCGCGTCTCGAGCGGCCGACCGTTTCCTGGACAGACTGTCGGAGGGAAAGCCCGCGGAAGCGTATTCGATGACAACACGGGCTTATCGCCAAGGGATGAAACCCAAGGACTTCGCTCGGATGATAAGACTCTGGAATCTGCGCAGCTTCAGCGAGAAGGAAGACTGGGAGAGTCAGACCGGGAACAGTCAGGTGACACTGAGTGGGAACATTAAGACCAAGACGGGTCAGCCGGTACCGCTGCGGATGAAACTTGTCAAAGAAGAGGGTGAGTGGAGGGTGGCCCTTCTCGAAGGACCGCCGCCCCCGCAAATCCACTACCTGACGATGAACAGTTTCTCTAATTGGAGGAGAAGGCGCGGGAAAGAGGAGACCGCCACACCCCCGCCCGCTCCGCCCGCTCAGGCGGAAATCAACCGCCTGGTGCGGACCACGCTGCTCGACCTCGACAAGGCGCTCGACAAGGAAGATTTCAAGGATTTCCAAGCGAGCGTTTGCGAGGACTGGAGAGAGCATGCGCCCATTGCCATGTTCGAACGGCAGTTGAGACCGCGGGGCGAGCATGACCTGGATCTGGGTCAAGTGGCGAAGGCGGAACCGGTATTTGAGGCAAAGGTGCGGCCCGACGGTGTTCTTACCGCCGACGGGAAATATATGTTGTCTCCCAATGTCCTGGACTTCTGGCTCCACTATGTGCAAGAGCCGGATAAACAGTGGAGGCTGACGAGCATCCGGCTAGGCTGGCGCAATCGAAGCCCGGAGGAGATGGACGAGGAAGAATGACAAGGTGACAGGGTGACACCTTGTCACCTTGTCACGCCTTTCCCGCGCTGCCGAACATGTCGATATGGGCGTCGACGACGCATCGGACGCGCGCTTTCAGCTGACTGAGCATGAGCGGATAATCGTGGTAACCGTCTCCCATATTCCTGCAGAAGTCGCCCACGGCCTGCAGGCCTGCCTGGGACATGCCGGTGTAGACGTTGATTTTGGCAATCCCCAGCGCCATCGCCCTCCGGAAATCGTCTGCCGAAATCCCGGTGCCGCCGTGCAGGACCAGGGGCACCTCGGCCTTTTCCCGAATGCGACGCAGGCGGTCAAAGTCCAGTTTCGGTTCTCCCCGGTACTTGCCGTGCACGTTTCCGATAGCGACGGCCAGGGCATCGACCCCCGTCCGGCCAACAAAATCACGTGCCTGATCGGGATCAGTAAACAGACCGGCGTCGGCAGTTCCCTCGACACGTCCGGTCTCACTTCCGCCGACCGCTCCGAGCTCCGCCTCGACCGGGACCTTCAGGGCAGCACATACGCGCACCACCTCCCGGGTTTGACGAACGTTCTCCCCGTAGTCGAGCTTTGACCCGTCAAACATCACGGACGTGAAGCCGGTCCGCAGACTGCGCAGTACTCCTTCGAACGTCCCTCCATGATCGAGGTGCAGGACCACAGGAACGGAAGATCGGTGAGCCATGGCAAGGATCGCGGGGCAGATGTGATCCGGGTTTACGAAAGGGAAATGAGGTTCCCCTATGGCCAGGATAACGGGCGATCTCCGGGCCTCGGCCGCCTCCATAATCGCCTCGAGAAACTCGATCCCTACGACGTTGAAGGCACCAACCGCATAGCGGGCCTTCGCGGCATCTCGCAGCACGTCCGTCAGTGTCACTAGCGGCATCTGTCATCCTCGCAACTGAATCTGGTTTTCGTCGTCTCACTAAGGGGGCCCATCAGGAGCACCCGAGAATTGAGAGTAGAGTGACAATAAGTACCCGACCACAGGTACAGAGTCAACTAAATGATCAGAGCTTCTTGTCGAAACGCCGCCTTCACACTAAACTCCGTACAACGCTAAAGGAGCTGATATGCGAAAGGTACTGGTCCTGATCCTTGTTGCCCTCTTGATGCCCCTGATATCAGATTTCACGGCTGCCGCCCCTGTTCGGCGGAGCGCCCAAGACCTTGCCGAGTTGGCTCGCGAACTTGCCGATACGGGCTACGATGGTTTCGCGCGACGCAGCCGCGGGAACAGGGCCGATGTGGAAGCGCTCTACGTCGTCCTCCAGTTCAGAGCCAGCGCCGACCTTTTCCTCAGAATGGTGGAAGACAAGCGGCCTGAATCCGAGCTCCGGGACTCGGTCTCAATCCTCCGCCAGGAGCTTGCCCAAATGGAAAGTTACGCCTTCGGCCGGACGGAACGACGCCGCATGTACAGCCTCATTCAGGATCTGGCGAGCGAGCTCGGAGCCCGAGGCAATGGCGGTGGCGGTGGTGGCTTCGGAGGCGGAGGCCGGTTTGGTGAGCATGGGAGTATGCGCTGGTCCGGGACGGTAGATGACGAAGTCGTCATCATGATTCAGGCGTCCACCGCGTCCGTCCGGGTGGTGACGGGAAAGCCGGTTCAGGGGGAGCGCTACAACTTCGACTCGTCACTCCCTCGGCGTGAAGTCAAGCTCGAAGTGAACAAGACCGAGGGGCGCGGCTCAGTTGACCTCGTGGAAGAACCGTCGCGCCGTAATGATTACTCAGCCGTTATCCGCATTCGCGACAACAAGGGTGGTACGGATCGGTACGAGTTCGAGCTGACCTGGTGAAATAAATGACCCCAAGGACCCCGAAGACCTCAAGGACAACGAATGGCTGCTTGTCCTTGAGGTCTTTGAGACCCTTGGGGACATTCAGGGCCTTGAGGTCCTTTGGTCACACTGCTAAGATCTCACGCCGTGAGAAGCTTTCTCCGCAACTTTTTCCGCGTCTGGCTCATTCTGGCCCCGGCTTACCTGGTCATCACGGTCGCGGTTAGCTATATCGTTTCGGGTACAATCGTCTACCCGGCCGAGACCCTCGCCCACATCCTCATCGTTCCGTTTCTGCAGGCCGCCGTGGTGGCGCCATTTTGGCGGAAAGGCGGGCAGTCGCAGCCTCGTTGAGCAGTTCCGCCAGGCGGGCGGCGTAGCGGTCCGCACTCCCTGTTCTGCTCTTCACAACCGTTTGCGCCTTCTGTCCAAGTGTCCGCCTCCGTTCGGGGTCGGCAAGGAGCCGGCGAAGGGCCTCGCAAAGGTCGGTCTTGTCTCTGGCAAAGACGATAGCGTCTGCCCGGCGGAATCCCTCCACAATCTCTTCGAAGTGCTCGTAATTCGGCCCCATGAGGAGCGGGCAAGATTGGGCGGCAGGCTCGAGCAAGTTGTGACCGCCACACTCAGCAAAACTGCCTCCGACAACCGCGAGGTCCGCCGCCTGGTAGAACGACCTGAGAACCCCCATGGTGTCGAGGATCAGCACGTCCGATTCAACAATCCCCTCCCCTGGATCGGACCACCGCCGCACAGAGAAACCCCTTCGCGCGGCTTCAGCCACGATGGAGGCCACTCGTCGAGGATGACGCGGGGCGAGCACCAGAGACAGACGAGGGAACTCGGGGAGCAGCGTCCCGAGGGCATCCAGCAGCCATTTCTCTTCGGGGTCGTGCGTGCTGCCCGCGACCATGACGGGGCGGCGGCCGAGCTGAACGTTCAGGGGGGGCGCGGGCAGGACGGCCGCATCGAACTTCAGGTTCGCTTCAACTGTAATCCGGCTCTCCTTCACGCCGATTTTGAGGAAGCGTTGCTTCTCACTTTCGCTCTGAACGCCAAACCAGCTGACACAGGACAGCGCCGGCTCGAAGAACCGGCGAGCCAGCCTGTAATTAGGGAAGTCGGCCGGGTAGATCCGACCGTTGACCAGGCAAAGAGGTATACCCAACTTCCGGCAGGAAACGAAAAAATTCGGCCAGATCTCCGTCTCAATGACGGCGACGAGGTCCGGACGCAGGGCCGCCAGCCAGCTCCCTATTCCCCACCTGTCCCAAGGAAGGAACCAAACGGCAGCGACTTCGGGATGGTTGATCTGCACTCTTCGACCCGCCTCGAGTCCATGACGATTTCCCGTGGTCACGATCACCTCCGCCCCAGGCAGGAGGCGTGCGAGGGAACCGATCAGGACTTCCGCCGCAACCATCTCTCCAACGGAAACGGCGTGGATGAGAACCCGGGTCCGTATCTTGCGCGCCGCCAGCCTCTGGCGACCGAGGCGTTGGCCGAGCACCCCTTTGCCAGCCGGGCCAAGGAGCGTCCAGGGGACAAGTGCCGACCACGTAATCAGCTCAATACCGGCGCCGTACAGAGTGTAGAGAAGGGTCGTAAGCATGCTTGCGGCTCGGATTCGGGTTCGTTATGCTAGGTTCCGTTTCCCAGGCGCATTCTAATGGAAGACCATCCCTTCGACTACCCTCTCAATGCCAACCTCGAACGTGAGACAGGGGCAGCGATCGAGGTGCATCCAACAGCAATTGTCAGTCGGAAAGCCGAACTGGCGCCGGGAGTCAGAATCGACGCCTATGCTTCAGTCGGCCCCAACATCCGGCTGGCGGAAGGCGTGCACGTTGGCCCGTACGCGCTCGTGACGGGACGAACCACAGTCGGGCCAGGGACGCGAATCTTCCCCTTCGCCACTGTCGGCGTTGGACCTCAAGACCTGAAGTATCGCGGTGAAGAAACAGAACTCGTGATTGGGGCCCGGAACACCATCCGTGAATACGTGAATATCTCGGTTGGAACCGAGCAAGCGGGCGGGGTGACCAGGATCGGCGATGAAAATATGATCATGGCCTACACCCACATCGCGCACGACTGTATCCTTGGATCCGGCTGCGTTCTGACGAACGCCGTCCAGCTGGCTGGTCACGTCGTGATCGAGGATCTCGCCATGCTCTCCGGCGGTGTCGGTATTCACCAATTTGTGCGAATAGGGAAGCTCGCAATGGTAGCGGCGAATTCCGCTGTCCTGCAAGATGTCCCCCCTTTTGCCCTTGCCGTCGGTTCTCCCGCCCGGATCAAGACCATCAACTCGACCGGGCTCCTGCGCAATGGTTTTCAGCAGTCGGATCTCGTCCAGCTCAAAAAAGCTTTTAGGACGCTCTTCGATGTCACCCGGAGGCTGCAGGACAGGCTCGCGATAATCGCCGAAGACGAGCACCCGGCCGTCAAGCATCTACTTGATTTTGTCCGCAATTCCGAAAGGGGCATCTGCGCCTCGGATGAGTAGTCGATGCGTACACTTTCGCCCGTTCGTGGATTCCTGAGAAGCGTGCGGAACGGTTTCATCGTGGTCGGGATTCTCCTGGGGACAGTCATCGTCTGTCTGTTACCTCGTTCCCTCGTCTGGCGGGTCGGGCGTGCGTGCGGATGGCTAGGCTATTATCTTGCGCCAACCGCGAGACGCGTGGCGAGGGCCAACCTCGTTCTGGTTTTCGGCAGTCGCCTGAGCGAGGCCGAACGGGTGCGTATAGCCCGCGAGTCTATCGAGAACTCTGTGGCCACTCTCGTTATGCTTTTCTGGGCCGTCCGGCTCAACACGAGGAACTTCCCCAAGTACGTGGAAATCGACGCGCAGAGTCGCGAGATGTTGCGAAGGGCACAGTGTCGCGGGAACGGGATCATATACGCAACGCTTCACTATGGCGATTGGGAGCTTATGGGCCTCAGCATGGCCCTTCTCGACGCGCCCCTGACCGTGGCCGCACAGCAAACCGGAATTCCGGGGCTTGATCGCCTCCTCAGCTTCTGCCGTTCGAGGACCGGTAACCGGGTTGTACCCGGACACCGCGGCTTTCCGAGACTCTTGAAAGCCGTTCACAGCAAGCATCGCCCGGCGGTCCTGAATGATCTGAACGCTAAGCGAAACCACGGGATATGGGTAAATTTCTTTGGATTCCCGGTCTATAACCACCCGACTGTCGGCGCCCTCGCAATCAGAACCGGCGCCTCGATTATCTATGGTTTAGCGCATCCCCTCGGACGAGGACGGTCCAGGCTGGAATGGTTCGAAATACCGTACACGCTTTCGGGCGATCGCGACCGAGATGTCGAACAGATTAATCAGGCGTGCATGGATTTAGCCGAGAGCGTGATCCGGCGCCGGCCCGAGCACTGGCACTGGAGCTACAAGCGCTGGAAAAGGCGGCCAACCGCTGAGTTGGGCGGGTATCCGTATTACTCGAAATTCTTTGATGCCGAGGGACAGAAGCGACAGAAGGGACCGAGGGGACACGAGTTAGTCGAGCCTTCTTAGTCGTTTATGTCCCTCCTGTCCTTCGTGTCCCTTCTGTCCTTCGTGTCCTTTCTGTCGCTAGGGCCCGACGACCAGCACCGCATTGCAGCCGCCAAATCCGAACGAATTAACGAGAGCCAGGCTGATGTTTCCTGGCCGGCTTACGTTCGCGACATAGTCAAGATCGCATTCCGGGTCCCGCTCCTCCAGATTGGCCGTGGGGGGGAGGATGCCGTCTCGCATGGCGAGGAGAGTGGCAACCAAGGAGATCGCACCACTGGCCCCCAAGGTGTGACCCGTCATCGATTTCGTGCCGGAGACGGCGATCCCGGCCGCACCTTGACCGAAACAAGCTTTGATCGCTTCGGTCTCCTTTCGGTCGCCGTCCACAGTCGCCGTGCCATGAGCACTGATGTAGTCGGGACAAACACCCGCTCGGCCGGCGTCCTGGAGCGCCGATTCGATGCAATCCTTCTGACTTTGCGTCGATGGCTGCAGAATCTCGCGGGCGTCTGAATTGGAAGCGTAGCCGAGAATCTCGCCGTACACTCTCGCTCCTCTCGAGAGGGCGGCGTCGCGCTCTTCGAGGAGGAGGCCAGCCGCACCCTCTCCCAGGACCAGACCCGAGCGATTCCGGCTGAAGGGACGGCAGGCGCGCCAAGGAGTCTCGTTGTCCTTGGAGAGCGCACGCAGGCGATCCCACGCTTGAAGGTGCCCGGGCGAGACGGGGCATTCGGTCCCTCCGACGATGCATTGCCGAGCCAGGCCAGTGGCGATCAGGCGATGCCCGAGGCCGATCGCCTGGCTGGAGGACGAACAGGCGGTCCCCAGCATGTACATCGGTCCATGAATCCCCAGTTCAATAGAGATCAAAGCGGCGGGGGCGTTCAGCATGATCCGCGGGACGGTGTAAGGCATGACGAACCGGCCACCACGCGTATAGAAATTCTCAAACTGATGATCCAGCGAGACGATACCGGCAACCGCGCTGCCGAGGACCAGAGCCGCCTCCCGCGGAGGCTCCTCCCACCCGGCGTCGTTCAAGGCTTCCTTCACGGCGATCAGAGCGATTGAGGCGGTCAAATCCCAGAGGTTCGGGTCGGTCTTCGAGTTAACGGCCGGGACCATATTCTCGTCGATCGTTGCGGCTATTCGGGTTCGATAGCCGGAGGTATCAAACCGCTTGATCGGGGAAATGAAGCTTTGCCCGCACTTGAGGACGTTCCAAAACAACTCCTTCCCCGCCCCTCCCGGGGAGAAGACTCCCATCCCGGTTACTACAACACGTTTACGACTCATTGGTTAGAGCGTTGGCCCGGGTAGTTTTTTTCCAGGTAACCTACAACTGCGGCGAGGGTTCGCAGACGGGGGACATCCTCGTCGGGAATCGATATTCCGAACTGGGACTCGATCTCGGTAATAACGGTCAGCACCGTGAGCGAATCGGCGTTGAACTCCTCCTTGAGATCCATGTCGGGCCCGATCAGCTCGGGCTTGACCCGGAGGGTCTTCGCGAGGATTGGAATGACGGCGTCGGCCCAGGATTGTGCGGTCGAGCCCGCAACCGTTTGTGAGGGGGGCCGGGATTGCTCCAACCGACCCACGCGCTCAAACAACTCGGACAGCTGGGGCAACAGGCGAACCAGATCGTTGGTTATCCTGATGGGAAAGGCCGGCGGCTCACCCACGATCTCGCCCGGCTGAAGCGACTCCCGGACGGCCGACTTGCCGGCGACCATCACACGATCTCCTATCGTAATGTGGTCGGAGATTCCGCTCTGCCCGCCGAGGACCACGCCGTTTCCGATTCTCGAACTGCCTCCCACGCCCACCTGGGCTACGAGATAGCACTTGGCGCCTATGTGGACGTTATGACCGATCTGGACAAGGTTGTCGATTTTCGTGCCGGCCGCGATGACCGTGGAACCCAGGACGGCGCGGTCGATGGTCGTGTTGGCGCCGACATCCACCTCATCTTCCAGGACCACGTTCCCCAGGTGCGGAATGCGTAACCGCATCGCTCCTTCGTCGTGGTAGCCAAACCCGTCCGCCCCGATCACGCTGCCCGGAAAGAGAGTGCACTTGCGGCCGATCACGCATCCGGCCCCGATGACGACCTGAGGATAAAGGGTGCTTCCCGCTCCTATCCTCGCTCCGTCTCCAATGAAGCACTGCGGATAGAGAACCGCTTCGTCTTCCACGACCACGTTGTTCCCGAGAACGCAGCCTGTCATGATCACGGCACTCGGGCTGATCCGGCAATCCTTGCCGACTCTCGCGTCGGGATCGATCCCGTGAGATGAGGTCCGGGGAGGCTCAAACAGCCCGAGAAGCTTGATGAACGAAAGCCGGGGGGTCGTAGTGCGAATGACTGGACGGGGATCGCTGAACGCCAGACGGGAGTCAACAATGAAGGCGCCAGCCCGGGATTGTGCGGCGGGATGAAGGAAGCCATGTTTGTCGGCAAAGACGATGTCCGCCGGTCCAGCCGTTTCGGGTAAAGAGACACCCGTGACCTCCTTATCCCCGTTACCCGTCAACTGTCCGCCTATCCGCACAGCTATCTCTGAAACGTTCACGTCAAAACACCTCAGTCGTTAGTCCTGGGTCGCAGGCTCGGGCTGATGGCGGCGAGCATGGAGGCCGCGAGAATACCGGTCAGCGCCAGGTAGGAGCACGCCTTCACGAGGGAGGCCCACGGCTCATCCAGCACCGGTCGATTGAACAGGCCGAGGCAGATGATCGTGGCGCCTAAGACGGCGAAAGCGGCGGCGTACCGGACCGCAAGTCCGGCCTCGTTCGACTGCCTGGTCCATATTGCCTCGAGCGCGGCGAACAAAAGCAAGACCAGCAGAAAAAGAGAGCCATAGACGAGGAGCCCGCCGAGAAGCAGGTTCCAATTGGCCATCAGCGGACCGAATAGAGGCCCAAGCCAGGGAATGAAATAATCGAGCCCGTAAGCGCACAGCAGGACGCCGATCAGCATAAGCCACCGCCGCCGCCAGTCGGTCCAACGCTCCGAGAAACTCCCCCACACGATTATGGCGCCCGCAGCGATGGCCTTCGCCCCCATGTAGAGGCCGGCGAATCCATTTGACTGGCTGAGCTTCAACCATTCAGCCGTGCCCGGCATAATCGTCACGGCCAGGACCAGTCCGTCAACCATAAGAATGAGACTCGCGAGCGTGTGGGCTCGCATAGCCCGCAGTGGCAGCACCAAGCTTCGGAGGGTGATCAGACCAAGCGCGGCGGCCAGAACGACAGTGGCGGCCAACGGCAGGATTACGGTCTGAACGAGGGCCTCATGGCGGGCGTCCACATGGTTGAATACCAGATAGTTGATCGCCGGCCGTGCCACGGCGTTTATCAGGAACAAGGCTGACCACAGTGCCAGAATTCGAGTCATAAGCGGCAGGAGGATTGTACAAAAGGTCGGGCTTAGATAACTACCAACAAAACCGGCATCGCCGCCGGGCGCGATGCCCGGCGGCGATGCGCCCCCTCGTTACAACAACAGCATGTGAATGACGCATTTGCCTGGGACAAGGCAAGCGATAAACGGAAATGTCGCTTCTTGTCGCTCTCCCGTTTACCATCAGCGGCGGAAAACTCAAGTAGCCAGAAGATATGGTGACTATTTGAGTCAAGGAGATACCCCATGGCTGGCTGGTTTCTCAATTCGTCTCTTCGGCTCCTCGAGCGGCCGATACAGTCGCCAGGGACGGCTCGGGCGGCCGCGAGTGGTCCAGCCACGCTCGACCTCGAGCAGCGTCCACGAATCGGGGGGCAACTCGGTCTCCCGAATAAGCAGAAAGCCTCCTGTGTCGAACAACTCGGCCCGCGCCGTCTCGGGATCCGAAAAAACCCGGCAGTCTTTCAGCCGGAGGTAGTAGATCAAGCTTTGGGCGTGCGCGGTCGAAGGCGACAGAGCTAACAGGTCGGTCCTGCCTTGCGCAATCCGGGTGACTTCCCCGGCGAAGACGCGCACTCCGCCTCCGGGCTCCAGGACAGGCTTCACCACTGTGAAAAGGACAGCCGTAACCACACACACAGCGATCGAGACCACCCGAATCCGGCTTACCGTCACGCGGCGCTGCGCCCACAGAATCACGGCGCCGGCAACGGCACACGCAAAACCGGCGAACAGGATGCTGGGAGAGTACAACGCCTGCACCACTTGCCCCGCAGTCTCCTGATCGCCCGCGTAACGGGCTGCGACAGCTTCCGCCACGCCCCGGGTGACTATCACGCGCGCGAGTATCGGCAACTGAAGCCCGACCGCGGCCAGCGTCCAGATCCAGCCGATGCTTCGCTGCCAGACACCGCCGAGAGCCGGCAACTGCACCAGAAACCAGGCGGCCAGGATCGAGGTAAAAGGGAGAATCGGCAAAAGGTAATAGCCTCGCCGGGAGGCGGACAGCTGAAAGAAACCGAAGATTGCCGCAATGACAACAAGCAGCCGGCTGGTTTCCGGTTCAAGCTTGCCGCGGTTGCGCACCAGGTGGACTATCACCCAGGGCGCCAGGATGCTCCAGGGAAGCGTCAAGCGGAACCACTGATAGCCATAAAAGTAGAACGGTTCGATGTGGTCAAAGGGAGACAACAGGCGCTGAATGTTCTCCCGATACGCGATCCTTATCGGCTCCGCCGTGCCGGATGTCCACCACAGGAGCAAGAAGGGAGTGGAGTAGAGGGCGAGCGCCACGGCTGACGCTATCGCCAGATGCTTTCCGTTCAACCGCTTCCAGTCGCGGAAGACAAGGACCACGGCCAGGATCGCAAAACCGGGGACCGCGAACGTCAGGAGCCCTTTGATATGGGCGCCCACAGCCATGACCACAGCCATTGCATACAGCCGCCTGGAGTCCCCCGTCTCACGGTAGGTGAAGTACAGCAGGAAGGCCGCCATTACAGCCAACAGATTCGGCGTTTCCAAGCGGGCCAGTCGACTCCATTCGATGAAGCTGAAGCTGCCGGCCAGAGTCAAGGCGGCCAGGACGGCCGTTTCGTCGCCGTACCATCGCCTGGCCAAAAGCCACGTTAGCCAGACAACGCCGAGGCCGGCAAGAGCAGACGGAAGGCGCGCAGTCGCCTCGTTTAGACCGAAGACTTTGGAGCAGGCCAGAACCACCCAGTGTCCCAAAAGAGGCTTGTTGAAGTAGGGATCCGGTCCGATGCGAGGGCCCCACAGATCGTTGCTGTCGGTCATGTGCTGGACGACTGCGCCTACCCTCGCTTCCTGGTTATCAAAGGGGGTGGATCCGAGCTTCCAGAAGAAAAGGAGGAAACAAAGCAGTAATCCCGCGGGGAGATATCGAAACATGGCTCCAGTCAGGAGGAACACGGACGAACACGGAGGAACACGGACGAACACCGGACAGACATAGGCTGGCTTCCTCGTGTCCCTTCGCCTCCGTCCGTGTCAGTCCGTGTTCGCCCGTGCTCGAGGTTACGGCAACCGCGGTGCGACCGGCATGGTCACGAACTGAGAGGGGCGCGTCTGGATGACGGTTGCTGCGACCCGCGACCCACCCAATTCGCGGACGAGTCCCTGAAAATTGTTCAGGTTCTGCGCCGGGCTCCAGTTGAACTGCTTCAACAGGAGCGCCTTGTGCCCGCGGGGCGGAAGCGTCTCTGATGCTCCTGCCAGACGGACCCCGTTCAGGCCGCAAAGGTCGAAGTTCAAGGTTATGGTGTTGTCAGTCGGATTCATTACGGCAATCCCGGTGTCCACCTGGCTGGCACTGTTCGTTTCCATGGGCGCGACGAAACCCTGAGTCAGCTCGGGGCTTGCGCCGACGCCAGCCACTCCGAAGGGGCTGCCATATACCAGCGTGCCGGAAACCGTGCGATCGGAAATCACGCTAACCGAACCGGCAACGATCGGGCCCGCGCCATCCGTAGCCACAATTCGGAGTCCATCGGTCGGAATCGTGAGGTCCATCTGACCATTTACGGTCTGCCCGTTCAACTTAAGCGAGAGCGGAGCACCGTTATCCCCGCGTACGAGAATACTGACCGCGGCGGGACCCAACAGATCCTGGTTGAAAAGGTAGAGTTTGCTGACCATGAAAGCCCCGGCGGCCGAGCCATTGGCGAACTGGGCAAAATGAAGCTTATGGTTCCCAGCAGTAGCCAGCGGCTTGACGGACTGGGGCAAGACCAGGGCTGTCGTCGCGCCCGTCGGATTCATGTTGGGCACCACTGGCTGAGTCGCATACTCGGCCGCTCGAGTCGCCACCACCGTGGCCCCCAACGATCCGTTCGAGGTGACCTTCACCAGGCCGTCGAAGTTAGCCAGGTCGTTGGACGCGTCCGAAACGTCGAAACTCCAGTTGAAGTCCCTCAGCATCAATGCCACCTGGCCTCCGGCCGGGATGGTCTTCGCGTACGTCTTTGCTTTGTGTTTCCCGGTATTCTCGTACAGGTGCGCGACCATCTCGACAGCGTAGTTTTCCAGGTTCATGATCGCGGCCCCGGTATCGAACGAGGAGGCGGCGATGCGCTGCACCGGGGCGACGAATCCGGTCCCCACCATAGGACTGCTCCCGACGCCCGCTGCTCCGGCTGAGCTCTGATATGTGACTACACCGGCCACCGGCCGGTTCGACTTCGCCGTCATCGAACAGACCTGGATCGTTCCCTGACCGTTGGTCCTCGCAATCTTCAGACCGCCTGGTGGGATCGTGTAGGTTTTCTGACCGTTTATGGACTCACCATCGAGGGTGACCGTGTAGAGCGTTCCGTCTTGCCTGCGTATCGTCACCTCGACAGTGGCGGGGTTGTCCGTATCCAGGTTGAACAAGAAAATCTGGCTGTAGAAGTTCGAGCCGTTGACGAAGTGGGCAAAGTTGAGGCGATAGTCGATTACGGGGTTGGCGGGGCCGGCGACCGCCGGGGTAAAAGGAAGACCGGGGTCCGGCTTGTTGTCATGGTCGAAGTCAAAGGCCGGAGAATCCGGAGTGCCGTCACCGTTCGTATCCCCCAACGGAACCCAGACCTGAGGATCGGCGATACTGTCCCCGGCATTGACGCCCACCGCCTGGCTCAAAGCCCAGGGAATGCTGGCGAAATCAGACTTGCCGTCGCCGGTGACATCGACGTAAACAAGGTTCATCGAGACCTTGGGCCGCCCAGTACCTTCTCCCTCGAACACATCCGGTTTGTTGTCATGGTCGGTGTCCAGAGCCGCACCCTGTCCTGTCCGGGTCGTCGTCACTCCGTTCTTCTCGACGACCTGCGTGATGTTGAAGCTCGCCGGACGCATAGTCGGGTCAAGGCTGTCGATCGAAAAAACAAATGTTTCGTTGCGCACACCGGGGGCCTGGGCGGGATAGCGCGCCTGCATTCTGAGAGCGGAGGAAAGGGCCGTCTGCGGCCTCTTGTAGATCATACTCTGAAACTGCCCGCTCTGCGGATTCGGATTGGCCATTTCGACGATGGAATTCCCCCAGCGCTGACTGGAAACGGTGAGGTAGTTCATGCTGGCGGAATCTCGGATGACGTCCACCGTCTCGTCCTGTTCATCGGGCTTGCCGTTAGCATTCGAATCGACGCGGATGCTCCGGGTCCACCGCTGGTGAGCGTCGGGCGGGAGGAACTGGCCTTCCGTCTTGGCACCCTCGGCGCAGGCCGGGTCATTACTCCATTGAAAATTGTCGAGGAGTACCGCGGAGTCGTAATAACTGTCCCAAACGTCCATGATGGTGAGATATAAGTCGACATTGGTACCGGCCGTTACCGGCGTCTGCGCCTTCAGAAGCGGGGTCACGCCGTCATAGGAACACCCCGTGTTCCCGCTGACTCCGAAGGCCGAGTTCACGGAGATCGTGTTCTTCTTGGCGTCAAAAGCAAAGTTATATTCGGACGTGATGATCGGCCGATACGTGACCGGCTCGTAGGTTGTCTTGATGTCCGTTTGGCCCTTCTCGGCCAAAAACGCATCGTTGTACTTGGAATTCATGTACTCC
>RPQK01000035.1 GCA_003819755.1 Acidobacteriota bacterium
CCGCCGGTCCGGGGGTCGAAGGAACCGTGGTCTTTACGTACAAAAATGGGGTGACGCTTTACGAGACCGGAGTGCCGGAGGCAACCGGGCCCAGGGACTTCAGCCTGTTTATGGACTCGACCGGTACGAGTCGCGAAACAGGGTTGGCGATCGTGAATACGGGGCAGGCGAAAGCCAACGGGATTCTCAGGCTCTACGATTCGGATCTCCAGCTCTTGGCACAGAAGGATCTCTCGACTCTTGATCCCGATTTCCTGCCCGGACACCAGGTTGCCCGGTACGCCTGGGAGATCTTTCCTGAAATCCGACAAGCCAACATCGACCGTGCTGTGATAGCGATCGAGAGCGATCAGCCGTTGGCGGCTGTCACACTACGCCAGAATGACGACCCAACCAAGATCTTCCCGCAGGATGTCTCGACTTTGAGCACGTTCCCCGTTGTCCCTGGTCGGGCCGATTCGGTCAGCCAGAGGCCAACCGAGGAACGCGTCTACTACTTTCCGCAGATCGGCAACGGACGCATCGGTCAGAACCAGTTCAAAACGAGTCTGCTTTTCGTGAACACCGGAGATGACACCGAGCTGGTCGTGGACTTCTTCAATTCCCAGGGACTACCGCTCGAAATTGAGCTAATAGGGTTGGGCAAGTCGACTTCGTTCCGCATTCCCCTGAAGAAGGGAACCTTTGCCACAACTGAAACCAATGGAGAGGGATCCATTCAGGCTGGCTATGCGCGAGTGAGCACCAACGGAAGTGTAGGCGGCACCGCCGTCTTCGGTTATTCGGAAAACGGCGTGACGTTCTTTGAGGCCGGGGTTCCGGCGTCCAGCGCCCTGCGCAGCTTTAGTGTCTTTGTGGACACTTCCGGCGGCGTACACCAATCTGGACTGGCGCTCGTCAACGTGGGTAGTCAACCCTCCCGGGTCACGCTTCGCCTGGTCGATAGTGCATACAAACAGCTCGCCTTGCGGACCCTTGACCTTGGTCCCGGCGAGCATATCGCCCGTTTCGCCTCTGAGCTGTTCTCACAGGTTCTACAGAACAACATCGAACACGCGACAATCATGGTGGAAAGTGAGGAGCCGCTGTCGGCGGTGACGTTGAGGCAGACGGACGATCCGGGCATGTCCTATCCGAAGGATGTTTACCTGCTTACCATCTTCCCCGTGGTGCCCGGTGCCCCATAGAAAAGACACGGCACTGTCCAACAGGTTCGGCTTGGCGCCCATCGCCCGATGGGCGCCTTCTGCGCACACCGAGCAGGGGCAGGCGCCTCTGACACAATCTGGTTGTCAATCCGCCTCCGCAGGCAGAACCTCGGATTCACGGACTAGCAGAGGTTTCGCTTGAGGCACTTGTCTGGCATGCGGCTCTTTTCCAGGGGACCAGCGCCGGCGGCCGCGACAATTCTCACGCTCTCTGAGAAATCCGGGACTAATCAGCTTGACCGGGTCGCCGCCTGAATGTTGGCCAAGACGCCCACAGGCGTTAACTTAAGGCCGATGTCATAGGCGCTTCATGTCCCGCGGTTGAATGTGAAGAGAAGGCGCAAGCATGGCTTGCGCACTCCGAAGGCTCGCGCCGCTCGCGCTCGAAGCCTTGTCTTAGCGCATGGGCGGAATGCCCACCCAACAGCTGCGGTGGCTGGCTCACTTCTTCCGGTACTGATCATCCAGCGGCTGAAAGACCGTGGAGTCGGTTGGCTTCCGAACGGGGGGCTCCGGTTTGGGGTCGGGCGGCATGACCACTGCGGGCCGCGGCTCCTCCCGCTGTGGCACCTCTTTGCCGAACGACGTGTTGAACGAAGGGTTCGGCAGGCGGATCTCGGTGGCGGGACGGGCGGCGAGATCCGGCCTTATTTGCGGTTGGGGGAAGCCCTGCATCGGGGGCGGGTACTGCGGCATCTGCATCGGGGCCATGTTCATGGCGGGTGTGTTCCCCACATTGGGTCCGCCGGGAGCGTTGAAATTGGGAATCCTCATTGCCGCCTGCCGCATCGCCATCGCCTGGTTAAGGACCGGAGGAGCCGGGGCATAACGCTCGGGCCAGACCAGTCGAGGCAGGCCGAACCAGAGGGACGCCAGAATCCCGCCGAAAATGGCTAGAACCAGTCCCCTGGAGTAAAGGCGCCCGAGCAGTGGGTTGACCGCACCGGAGTCAAATGGCGTCTTGATCAAGTCATTGAATTCCGCAGTATCGAGGCGATCCTCAAAAAGGGGTGAAACGAGCCCCGGGGACGACCAGGTCGGCTCGTTGGAGCTAACGACAGTCGCTCCCGAAGGGATCTCGAGGCTGACACGAAAACGGAGGCGTTGGCCGGTCAGCTGGTTCTTATCCAGACGCACGGGACCCACGGTAAGCAGAAAACGGTTGCTGAGCTTTTCTCGGGCGGCGCCAAAGATCTGCTTGAGCCTGATCTGCTGCGCGGCATGGTAGTAGTTTCCCTCGTTCGGCCAGGCCAAGGCCCGCAACGCCGCCTCGTCGAAGTCCTTTCCCGGCGTCCCGAACCCGATGGTATGAATCTCAACGCCTCTTTCTTCGGCCTCGCGGGTGACAATATCCAGACCCTCCGGGCCAAGCAAGCCCGGATCGTCGGTGCGTCGCACGTCATTCTTCCCATCCGTCAGCACGATCAGCGACACATCGTGGCCCTGCTTCTTATAGGACGACAGGACTTGCAGTGCCTCGAAGACGGCGCTATAGAGCGCGGTGTTGGCGGACGTAGGCGGGCGGGGGAAGCGCCTGACCCGGCTCTCCAGTTCCTCGCGCGAAGTGCTGAAGGCGGAAGCCGCGGCCCGGATGCCGGCTCTCACACGGCGGCTTTCGAAAGTGGCGACGGCGCTGTGATCGACGCCCGGGCGGAGGTTGCTCAGATACTGATCAATGACCGCTTCTTTGGCGGCGTTAAAGCGCGTCTGGCCGTTTTGCAGACGCTGGTTCATGCTCCCACTCGCGTCGAGAAGCACCATCGAGTAGGTCGGCTTGGGCTGTCCCGCACTCTGGCCTCCCTGCAAGCCGACGTGAAAGACATCGTGCGTCTTCCCACCTTCTTCGGAGACTCGGATTCGGCGCTTCGCCTCCTCTGCCGTGAACGGAACGCCCACCGGCTTGTTCTCGGAGTCCAGCAAGTTGACGACGAGACGAAAACAGGGACGATCCTGGCAGCTGACGAGACGAGGTTTGTCGGCAAGTTGGATGTGGCTGACATCCGAAGCACCAAGAGCGCCTGCCGGCAGGGACAGGATCGCCAGCAACGGAAAAAAGCGGGTATTCATCGTTTGACTCCTCTTTCCAGAGGTCGATAGTCGACCGGGTAATTCGGCTTGTACTGGGGCACCTCCGCCTGGCGCTTCCTCGTGCGAAACCGAAGCAGGGTCTGCCCGAGCAGAATGTCATCTCCGTCCTGGATTTCACGGGTCCCCATCACACTGACGTTGCCAATGAGAAGCGGCGAGAGCGGCTGGCCTCCCGGGCTGATATTGTCCGGATGAAGCTGGACGTAGAACCGCTTCGCGCGTCCAAAAAGCACCGCGTGCCGGGCAGCCACCATGGCGTCAGGTAGATACATTTGCACGTCCCGCGAGTAGGACGTCATCGTTGCGTTCGCGCCCAGGCTGCCCAGAACGAATCGATCGCCATCCTGGATCACCCATTCCTGTCGGGGTGACCCGTATTTGTTCTGGGCTCGCGGGTCACCGCTGCTGATGAACTGAAGGACCCCGTCCCTCAGGAGCATCGGGGCCAGGGTGACGCCCAGGCAAATCCCTACGCCGGAGATCACGAACGCCAAGGCCTGCAACAAATCCGTCTGACCCACCGACGAGAAGATCAATCCGCCCAGGCTCCCGCCTAACATCCCGCCCGCCATCGCGTGAAACGCCCTGAACTTGTTCACACCGAACCAGCGTAGCCCAACGACGAAGCCGATCAGCCCGCCCGTCAGCAGCCAGGCGACCAGGCGTCCGACGAACGCGATAGAGGGGGATGGACTATCCTGGATCATGTTCTGAAAGACAGGTATGTAAAGGACGCCGCTGAGAATCCCGGCGCCCGCGCCGAGGAACACGCCCATAGCCACCCATCGCGGCATCACCCGGTCCGAAGTCCACCGATCCGCGAAACCCACTGTCAATCCGCCGATCAGGACCCCCATGACGGTCGTATGGATCAAAACCAACAGCCATTGTTTTTCCTGGGTGAGCGGCAGGTAATCGGAAAGCCAGACCTGGACGGTCCAACAGACGAGTCCGGCCAGCCCTCCCACAAGCGCCATAAAGTAAGTTGTTTGCTTCAGGTTCAAGGTTCTTCTCCATCAAGGCTTTGCCAGCCAGATAACGCCCAGAACGGCCGCCAGGACGACAAAAAGGATGCCCCCCACAAGGACTCCCAGAAGGAAAGGACCGCTGACCGGCTGACCGGTGACCGCTGACTTGGATACGGGGGGATCCGGCGTCATAGATGGGGGCGAAGATGCTGCCTCCGGACGATCTTCCGGGAACCGGCGTTCGGGCTCCAGAGGCGGCTCGTTTGTATTC
Organism: Acidobacteriota bacterium; assembly: GCA_003819755.1. GTDB lineage: Bacteria > Acidobacteriota > UBA6911 > RPQK01 > RPQK01 > RPQK01. The sequence goes on from RPQK01000035.1 coordinate 4,536, forward strand.
GGGGCTTGCTCCACCGGCTCCGGAGAAGGCACTGACAATGTCTCTGAAGAGTCGACGCCGGATACCGGGGGAGTGTCACCGTGATCCCCCGCACCAGCCGCCCCAATAAGCGTGAACTCGCGCCAAAGCGCGGGCGAGGCGTCGATTGATTGGGTGCCTTCCCAAAAGAAGTATCCGGCCCGTTGCCTGACCGGGTCGTAGACCAGGGCGACCTGGAACGGCTCACTGAACAGGATGCGGTGGGTTCGGTCCAAGTCCGTGTCGGACAGGAAGATGCCCATGTCGGGGTGCGTGTGGTACCAGCCGAGCAAGGCCTTTCCCTGCTCCTCGCGCCGCCGGCGGACGTTGTCAACTTCCCGCCAACTGAAGGCGAAGTGGACCGGCGTGTTTTCGACCGGTTCGATCGGGACGGCCTCGTCTATGTGCAGGTGCCATGTAGCCGAAGCCGCGTCATATCCGGCGGTACCGAGCAGGAAGCCGCCGGTCTCTGCGGGTAGTGCCCTCATCGAGTGACTGTGAATCTGGGCGTAGACATCCAGAAGGGTAACGACAACCAGATCCGTACCCACACCGCCGGGCGTCCGCCAGACATGGATCTGGGCCACGGGATTGGCCCGTTCGTACTGTTCTGACAGGCGAGCTCTTTGCAAGATCAGCTCCTTCCCTGTGGTGGCCAAAGCGGCGAGGAACCTGAAGGACCGGAAGGACCTGAACGACCAGAAGGAGAGAGCCCCCTTCAGGTCCTTCAGGTCCTTCCGGTCATTCAGGTCGTCAAACCGTGCCGGTGCAAAAATCGCTTCAAGCCGACCGGAAACCTACCCGGCCCCCGCCGGCACTGTGCGCCATCTGCCTGGCTGGCTCGAGCCAGACCAGTTGCCCAGCCCGAACCTCGAAAACCTGGAGCTCGTCCCAGGACAACGGAACCAACTGACGCGGCATTCCTACTTGCGTGTACCACTGGGCCGCCCCCCGGTTCATCAGGTGGGCGGTTCCGAGGTTAACCATGCGAAACGCGGCCATGGCTCGGGCTCGGGCGACCGCCTGCACGATGGTGTAGTCGGCGCTGCTGCTCTCCCACAGGCAAACAAAGCCGGTTTCCGGCCGGATGTTGGGGTGAAACAGCGGCTGATCGACATAAGCCTCTACCGGCATGTCCGGGTAATACCGTTGGAAGACAAAACGAAGAGTGTGGGAGTGCCGGATTACGGGATTCCCTTCCCGGTCGATCGACTCAACACCGGAGCTTTCGTTGAGACGAACGAGAAACACGTCCTTCCCCGGCGAGCGTTCGTGTCGTTCGGCTCGGACCGCCCCTGGGTTAAGACGAGCCAGTTGCTCGAGCAGCCTCCATTCGTTCTGGATCCGATCGTCGCGCAGGGAGCCGCCGCCCTCATACATCTCGACCAGTACCCGCAGCACTTCGTTCGGCTGCACACCTTGTTCCGGGAGGGTCCGGGAAAGATCGAGCTCACGGCCTTGGCGGCCGCCCCAGACGACTTTCAAATCGCCGGTGCTGAGGCCTTTCATGGTGTGGCCCTTTTCCGACAGCTCGACGAGAATGTCCCGCAGAACCTCCTCGATCGGCTCGCTGTCACCGACATCGACGTTGTATTTCTTCTCGCCTTCCAAGGTGTCAAAGTACATCTGGTACTGAGGCATAATCTGTTCCTGTCAGCTGACCGAGTCCGCACTCAAATTCGCGGATCCGATGGTTCCGTAGCCTGGGCCTATCCGCCGCCGGCCGCACTCACTCGTCTTGATCCCTGAGGTCTGTACTCTTCCGCAGCGCCATCTCCGAGGAAGCCGCGCAACGGGGCCGGAACCTCGGGAATGATCCAACGACATCGCGGGCACTGGGCATTATGGTGATCCCAGCAGCGGCAGCACATCGGCCAGCGGCAGCGCCCGCACTCCCTGAGGTCCGCTTCACCCGCATCCTTGTAGCAACTCACGCACTGCCCTTGGGTCGCACGCTTCCCCAGTTGGCGCGTCCACCAGCCCGGCTGAATGGGAAGCACGACCACCCCCCTGTCAAAGCAGGGCCGGCACCGGAGATGACGGTGGTCCCAACAATCGGGCAACAGGCACGTCTCCTGGCCGCAGCGTGGACAAATCACTGATTGCCCGGCGCGCAGCGGACTCCTGCACACAAAGCAGTGTCCGAGGGACTTCCGAGAAGCGATGAAGGACGAGATAATCGCCGATGCGGGGGCCACCAGCACGGCGAACCAGTCCCACGGTCCCCGGCCTCCGAGGTTCAAGGACCACATCAGGAAGACCGCCACCAGAGTCGCGGAAAGCGAAAGCAGGGCGCCCGATAGCGGGCCGCTCTGCTCCCTGAGCAACCGAACCAAAGCCTGCGATCCGAAGCCAACCAGCACGGAGGACAGGACGGTAAGCCCGGAGTGACCGACGAGCAGCACCAGGAAATAGATGAGGGTGAGTATGCCGAGAGCGGCCAGGAGGTTGATCACGAGCATAGCTTTATCGCCTGCCCCTCTTCGAAGCTGTCGCCGATTTCGACGTAATGCGGACGAGATCCGTCCTGACTCCGGACGACCAGTTGATGAATCTGGGATCGGGGAAACCCAAGCTCGGCGAGCGTGTAGTCCTGCCAGGGTGAACCTGATTCTATCTCGGACAATGTCGAGGTTTCGGCGATATCCACTGACCCACAACCAGGACAAGACTCGTGACGCATCCGCGCCCGGCGCAGGAAAGGCCTCCAGCTGTATCCGCATGACCGACAGCAGGCCCCTACCGTCAGCGGCCAGTCCAAAGTCAGGTAACTCGAGAGGCTCACCTGTTCAAACAGCAACCGGGGCGTGATCTCCTGCGAACAACCCTGCTTCAGTGTCTCAAGACCCGAAATCCGGTCCTCCGGCTCGTGCAAGGGACAGTTAGGGCTTCTCGAAAACTCGATTACCTGGAGCTCCGGCACGGGGTTCAGCACGAGCCGGTAGGAGGTCCCCTCGGTTCCGGGCACCGCCGAGAAGAAACGCCTGAGCCCGACCTCCACTTGGAGCGCTCCGATGATTGAGGCCATCAGGGGAGTCGTCGGAACGATACCGCGTTCTTCCTGCCGTTTCTCCTTGACCCAGCAGGGATCCTCCGTTCCGAAAAGCTCCTGGAGCAGCTCGCGCCGCCGCGTTTGGCCTTTCCGGCAGACGTAACAGGGGCCGTCAGCACCCGGAAAGATCGAGACCAGGCCGCCCGAGTAGTTGATAAGCCCGAGCCCTCCATCGACCAGGAGTTTTCCGAGCCTAAGGCACGCCCGGCTGAGGACGGCGCGGGCCGCCTCGTTGTCGACACAGCAGAAGATCAGATCCGCCCGGCGCAGAATCCCGAGTCCGAGGTCGCCCACCTCGCCCACAAAAGCCGTGGCAGAGACGTCCGGGTTGATCTCGCGAACCCGTCGGGCCGCCACCTCCGCTTTCGGAGTACCGGCGCGCAGATGCTCTTGAATGTCAGGGAAACAGAAAAGAACGGACCGGGTGAGATTGGAGGCTTCGACACGGTCGCGATCGAGAAGCCAGATCTTCCGCGCGCCAAGAAGCGCCAGGTATTTGGCCACTTCGTTACCGAGGGCGCCAACCCCGACCACCAAGGCCGTCAGCGACGCCATTCGTTCACGGCGAAACTCGGTCGTCGCAAGTCGGCTGTAGTCCCGAGCGCCAGGATGTGCGGCGTCAACTTCCTGCACACTGCTCACGGCTGGTTCTCCAGAAGAACGACTGTCAAGTTATCTTCGCCTCCCGCCTCATTAGCGGCGTCCACGAGTTGCCGACACCGCTCGTCCAGGGTCCGCTCGGCAAAGAGAATTCCGCAGATTTCGGAATCGGTCAGTTCGTCGGTGATCCCGTCCGAGAAGAGGGCCAGGACGTCGTGTGGAAGCAGCCGCTCCTGGTTGACATCAACCTCGAGGCGCTCGCGCCCTCCAATGGCCCGGGTTACCACGTGGCGCAGCTCGTGCACCTTGGCCTCCTCTGGGGAAATCAACCCCAGCCGAACCTGTTCCGCTACCAGAGTGTGGTCATGACTAAGCTGGCGCAGTTGTCCCTGGCGGAGGAGGTACAGCCGGCTGTCGCCGACATAACTGTAGAAGCACCCGTTTTCCCGGACCCAGGCGGCCACGATCGTGCAGCCCATTCCGGACCATTTCAGCTCCTGAGCGGCGGCTTGGCGAACTTTGACATTGGCCAGCTTGAAAGCGGTGCGCAGCACGTTGTGCTCGTAAGGGTTCTTCACCTCGTAGCCGAAAGGCCAGGTCAGTTCCCGACGTTCATCGACCGCCTTCAGGAAGTCCTCGATGGTGCGGCTGGCCAACTCGGACGCCACCTCGCCGGAAGCGTGTCCACCCATGCCGTCCGCGAGCACAAAAAGGCCCAATCGGTCATTAAGGAGGTAGCAGTCCTCATTGGTCTGACGCGAACGACCGGCATCTGTGAGAGCTGAACTACGAATCACACTCCCCCGCTTGTCAGAAGGAAGCACCGAGTTGTGCAAAAGGGATCAGGTTACCGAGAAGTAACCAAGACTGTTATATAAATTCTACTGTAAACAATTAGCGCAAGTCCAATTGCGGCAGAGCAAGCAAGCTCAATATTAACAATATGATAACGAGGAAATTGCGAGCATCAAGCGGACTGCGGCAGATTGAAGCGTGGGGCGGATGCTAAGAATCGAAGGGGCGCCCTCCAGATGGGACCACCCAGGGCGCCACTCCGCCGGAAGTCTACGGCAGGGCGAACGCGACCACCGCGTCCGACATCTCCTTGCTGAAGTACCCGCCTCCGCCCGCTGCGATCACGACGTACTGACGGCCTGTGCGGAGTCCCAGGTAGGTCGCCGGAGTCGCGTGCCCGCTCGCCTCGAGCCGGGTTTCCCACAGCAGGCGGCCTGTCCCGGAATCGAAGGCGCGCAACCGGGAGTCGTTGGTACCAGCCACGAAAACCAAGCCGCCTGCGGTCACGATCGTGCCGCCCAGGCTCAACGTACCGGTCCCGGTCACTCCCCGGGCCTCGAGTTCCTCCACTTTCCCAAGCGGCACTTTCCAGGCCGTTTCTCCGGTCGTCAAGTTGATCGCATGGAGGAGTCCCCAAGGCGGCTTGCTGCAGGACCACCGGTTCGGGTCCCAGAAACGGGCGTATTCACCCCATTCACTGGCTCTCCGGTAGGGGGCTGGAGAGCCCTCCGGCTGCCGGCGCATGTAGCCAATCGCTCCGACTTCATTGGTATTTACATAGAGGTAACCTGTTCGGGGATCGAATGATCCGCCCGACCAGTTTCCACCGCCCAGTGTCCCCGGAAGATAAAGAGTCAGGTCAACCCCAAGAGGCGAGTAGACAGCGCGTCCCTTCGTCCGGCTAAAAAGGTCCCGGCAGTATCGTTCGGACTCGGGAGTAACACGAGACAGGTCGCTCTCGGTCATGGAAAGGCGTGACAGCGGCTGAGGCTTGGACGGGAACGGCTGGGTAGCCGACGCCGCCTCTCCCGGAACCTGGCTCGAAGGAACCGGTTTCTCGACAATCGGGAAAAGCGGCTCCCCGGTAAGCCGGTTCAGGACAAAGACGAGTCCCATCTTAGTCAGCTGCACCACAGCCGGGACAGCACGTCCCTCTCGCTGGAGCGTGACGAGAATGGGCTGGGCGGCCAGGTCGTAGTCCCATATGTCATGGTGAACGGCCTGGAAGTGCCAGCGTATCTCGCCGGTGGCCGCATCGAGCGCCACGAGCGAGTTGGCGTAGAGATTGTTGCCCTGGCGGTCACCTCCGTAGAAGTCGTACGCCGCGGAACCAACCGGGAGCAACGCCAAGCCGTTCTCCGTGTCTATGCTGACTATCGACCAGACGTTGGCGCCGGTCCGGTCCTCGGACGATCCGGTTTGCCAGGTCTCGGCCCCCGGCTCGCCGACCTGCGGGATGGTGTTGAACTTCCAGACGAGCCGACCCGAGCGGACATCAAAGGCACGCACCACGCCGCTCGGTCCTTTCCCGGGATTTTCCGGCACAAGACTGCCGACAATCGCGAGGTCGCGGTAGATCGCGGGAGGCGAGGTGACTGCGTATTGCAGCTCCGGCCAGCGATCGGCGACTCCTTGCCGTAGATCGACGATTCCGGCCTTCCCAAAACCCCGGGATAGTTTCCCGGTCTCGGCATCAAGCGCGACGAGCTTCCCGTCGAAGGTCCCGTAGAGGATCCGCCGATCACGCCCGTCTCGAGACTCCCAGAAAGCGACACCGCGGTGTTGCAGAAACTGCCGCTTCCCGGCGCCCGCCTGAGGGTCAAAGACCCAGCGCTCGCGCCCTGTTTCGGCATCCAAGGCGATGACGCGACTGGATGGAGTTGAAAGGTACAAGACGCCATCAACGACAATAGGTGTACATTCGAAGGCCCGATCCTGATTGCCGAGGGCGATTTCCCCGGTCCTGTAAGTCCAGGCGACGGCCAGTCGGACGACGTTTTCCCGGTTAATCTGGGCGAGAGGAAAAAAGCGTTTTCCACCGGGATCGTGGCCGTAGGAACGCCATTGGTTATCGGCCGGATTCCGGCCGATCGGATCGACGGTCGGAGGCACAGCGCTCACGCAGGCAAGCAAAACGATCTTGACCAACAGTTGCAGGAAAGGCATAAGATTCCACGCGAAGGGCTTTAGAAACAGGATACCAGACGCGGCGTTGGCAAAATCGGCCAAGCGGAAAGGGGGGCACGTCTTCCCGGACATTGGACGGCATCCCAAAGTGGAGGCGTCCGCTGGGAGCGCAGGCGAGACGCCTGCGCTCCCAGCGGACGCCTCCACTTTGGGATGCCGTCCACGAACTCGTCCCAGAACGCCTCCAGATCGGTCTGAATGAAGTACTCCATCCGATGACGCCATCGGCCGGAATCGTCCCGCTCGTCGACAGCCACAGGAGTCGCGTAGCAAAGCCCGATGTCATTACCCACAGAGACACAGATGACACAGAGAAAAGCGGTTTTTTCTGTGTCTGGTGTCGTCAAGTCTAAGCGTTTGATTCGACGCCCCTGATTTTGATACCCGTCCGAACCATCCCGGGTGTATAAACCGAAGTTGCTCACGACGGAGCTACGCGACGCAGCCGTCTGTAATGCTGCCGTCTGCAGGAGAGATCTGATGCACAGCCGGCGGCTATTCCTTACTTTGCCCTTTCTCTCGATCAGAAAGCTTGCTGAATCCCCTGGGAGGAGACGACATGAGACGAGCCATCTTGCTTGCCCTTTTGATTACCAGCTGTGCTGTTAGCTGGGCTCAAGTCCAAGTTACGGTAGGCAGTGTCAACGGTGCGTCCGGAGCTAAGGTTCTGGTTCCTGTCAGGCTAAGTCAGAGCCAGGCGATCAGCGCCATGCAGTTCGACCTCACTTTCGACACCACGGTGCTCAGCCTCTCCGTGGGTAACGCGGTCCTGAAAGGAGATCTATGCCTGGATCACGGGATCGTTTCCAGCGTTCAGGGCGGAACCCTGAAAGTCGCCCTCTTCTCAGGCTCGCTGTCCCAGCTTAAACCGGGATCGGGGACCGTCGTTCAGGTCGTCTTCGACGTGGCCGCTTCGGCGACGCAGGGGAAGACCTCGACGCTTACTTTGACCAATCTGAAGGCCTGTGATGCAACCGGGAACACGATCGCGACTGCGGCTGCGAACGGCCAGGTGACGGTCAACAGCAACGCCAATCAGCCCGCCACAGGGCAGAACGCCCTGGTCTTCCCGCAGATCGCCAACGGCGCCGTGGGCCAGGGCGCCTTCTATACCATCGTCATCCTGATCAACCAGACAGCGGCGCCGGCTTTCGCGCAAGTGCGGTTTCTCAAGGCGAACGGGACTCCTTTTCCGGTGAATTTGGTGAATGAAGGCAATGGATCTCAGTTCAACGTGACGGTCAGCCCCGGAGGATCCGTTTACCTTCGGACCGACGGCTCCGGTCCGTTGGAAGTAGGGTACGCGCAAGTGAGCTCGACGGGTCCGATCGGGGGCACCATCATGTTCGGGTGGCGAAGCGGGTCGGGGGCGATGATCACGGAAGCCGGAGTGGGAGCCGCTGACAGTAAGACCGATTTCTGCGTCCCCGTCATCTACAACCGTAACGTTTCGAGCACCGGAGTCGCAATAGCGAATCCGAGCGAAAGCGCGGTGCAGCTGACTGTGCGGCTGAAGGATGCGGCAGGGAATACAGCGGGGACGGCCACGCTGGATCTGGCAGCCGGACAACAGAAGTCGGCCTACGTCCACGAAGCTGCGCTTTTCCCGTCCCTGGCCTCCCAAGCGAACTTCCTCGGGACACTTCATATCAGCGGCCCGAAGGTTGCGGTTACTGCAGTCAAACAGAGTCTGCAGGAGGGCCTGATCACCACGTTCCCTATTGTCGAGATGAAGTGAGGAGGCCCACATGTCAACTTGGATACAGACACTCTGGAGCCGCCGGGCCCGGAAGCCTCGGCGGTGGGTGGTTGCGGCTCTCGCAGCCGGCCTCTGCCTGTCGGTTGCCTTAGGCACTGTCGCGGGCGCGGAAACAGCCGACCTTGTTCTAATCAACGGCAAGATCATCACAGTCGACCCCCAGGACCGCATCGTTCAGGCGGTGGCGGCGAAGGCTGGACTCATAACAGCCATTGGAACGACGCAGGAGATCAGCGCCTTCATAGGGCCGAACACCAAAGTGATCGACCTGGCAGGACAGACGGTCACTCCGGGAATGATAGACAGCCATACTCACCTTGCGCATTACGGTCAAACCGAGCTCGGCTCAGTGAGTCTTCGCCCCCCCGAAGTGACTTCGATCGCCGGACTTGTAGCCGCGATGGCTGAGCGCATCAAAAATACGCCAGCCGGAGACTGGGTGTTGGGAGAAGGTTTCTTCGAGCTGGCCGAGAAGCGAAATCCTACTCGCACTGATCTTGATCCCGTTTCGCCGAACAACCCGGTTTTTGTAACGAGCCTCGGAGGTCACTTCGGCACAGCAAACAGCAGAGCTTTGCAGGTGGCGGGAATCGACAGGAATACTCCCGATCCGGTCGGCGGGTTCATCCAACGGGATCCGACTACCGGGGAACCAACAGGCGAACTGTGGAACCACCAGGCAATGGACCTCGTCCGGACGTTCATGCCTCCATCGACCAGGGAAGAGTACACTCGGGAGATCCTCTTCGCCCAGGACCGCTATCTGGCAGAAGGACTGACCGGCTTTCACGACAACAACACGAAAGGGATGAACCGCCTGCTGGGTTACAAGGACGCGGAAAACGCGATCAAGCTCCGCGGGTACCTGATGTTCAATGTCGAACGGGAGTCGGATGCGACGATCGCCCTGCAGAATACGAAGCTCTACAAGGGGCCGATGGTGACGTATAACGGCCACAAGTTCCTGCTGGACGGCCAGGCGCCCACCTCGTTTACCTATGAGCCACACCCGGGCGTATCGTGGGATAAGCCCACCTGGAACCCGGACACTCTTAAAAGACTCGTCAAGGACCTACACCGCGATGGCCGCCAACTCTCTTTCCATGTCATGGGAGACGCCGCCATTGATCTGGCCCTGGACGCCATTCAAGAAGCGCTCACTGATAGCCCAAGACCGAATCACCGCCATCGCCTGGAACATGTCGGCATACCAAGAACGACATCGATTCAGAGAATCAAGCAAATGGGGGTGGTAGTCGTCACCCAGCCGGCTATCATCAACCTGAGCGGCGACGCCCTCGCCTATTACTGGAGCGGGGAACGCCTCGACCGGTTGGTTCCGATCAAGACGCTCCTCGATGCCGGGATTCCCGTGGGACTCAGTTCAGATTTTCCGGAGGTGGTGGACCTGTCTCCGCAGCTGACGCTCTGGGGAGCTGTCACGCGTCTTTCGGAAACAGGTAAGTTGATGACGCCTGGCGAGAGGATCACGATTCAGCAAGCCCTTCGCGCACATACGATGGGCTCTGCTTTTGCCGCCTTCGAAGAGAATCAGAAAGGGTCGATAGAGGTGGGAAAGCTGGCTGACTTCACCGTCTGGTCCGGCGACCTTTACACCGTGCCTTCCGACCAGATCAAAGACCTGCGGGCGGTTATGACGATCGTCGGGGGGAGAGTCGCCAGCCGAATCGGCGATGCCGATTTCGACGGAGTGGCGGACGTGACAGACGTGGTCAAGCTCGCGCGGCTCGCCAGCGGGGCAGAAAAGGCGACGGACGCCCAAAAAATCACGTGTGACTTCAACAACGACAAGGCGGTCGATGTCGGTGATTGGGCGGCGGCGCTCCGGGCGCTCGTGGTCCCGTAGCAGATTGAGGGTTGTGGCGGGATCTCAGCCGGCGGTCGAATGACTCGCCGTCTTGCGGCGAGTTGTATCGAGACCCCCGCGCCTCCGGAGCGCGCGTTGGGGCCGATGCGGGCGGACTCTCCAGAGCCCGCCTACAACAACGCTGGCCGCAACCACTGCTCTCCAGAGGCGCGGGTCTCGATACGACTCGCCGCAAAACGGCGAGCCACTCGACCGCCGCTTAAGCTGGAGTTGACCATTTTTTCTACATATGTCTAGCTTTTCTGTAGAAAAAAACCGCAACTGTAACTGCCTAATCCCCATATTGGTGACGGCGATCACATCTTTGATTGTCACACGCACGTAACAATGCGCCCGTTGTTTCCATTGCTGACAAGGCAGGCCCGGAGGCGCCACTGCTGAGTCCTCCATCCTGCCCCGCTGACAAGGGAGGTATCATGTCACGCTCAGGCAAGCTTCTATTACTGGGGTCGTTGGCGGTGGCCGCGGCGCTCCTTCTGTACTCGTTCACGCTCGAGAAGGACGGTCAGGAGTACCAGGTAGCTGGCGTACCGGCCGGTCTCGCCTGTCCTACCCAGACGGCCCCAGCCCACGGACCGAGCGCTGGGACTGGCGAGCACGAGGCCAAGGTCCTTACCCAAGCGCTGAAAAAGAAGCCGGATCACGTTCCGGTGCTCCTGAGGCTCGCCAACCTCGCGGCTTCTGAAGGACGGCGTGACGAAGCGCTTACCCATTTGAGGAAGGCTCTGAAACTCGAGCCTGACAACCTCGAGGTGCGGCTCGAACTAGGTCGAGTCCTGTTCCAGGCCGGGGATGTCGCCGGCGCTATTGAACAGACCACCGAGGTTCTGAAACGGGAACCAGAACACCCCGAAGCGCTCTACAACCTGGGGGCCATTTACGGCAACCTCGGTAATCACGCCCTCGCCACGAAGTTCTGGGAGAAGTTGCTTGCCTCGAGTCCGGCTTCCGAAAGCGGAAAACTCGCCCGGACCATGCTCGCTCAACTGAAAAAGGGATGATCCTGGCCGGTTAGCCGGCAACCCCGTTTTTTGAGGCTGCTCCACGTGTTTGTGGCGCGACCGGGAGGACCAAGCGTTTGCAGTTGCTCAGCTGGAAGCCAGCCATGCTGTTGATAATGCCGGTGTTTGCCGCCTGGTTACCGGCACAAATCTCTCCAGGGCAGCTCTCCAAGTCTCATCAGGCGCTTAACGGCGCCACTCATTGCGATGAGTGCCACGAAGTCGGTCAAGGTGGCTTTAAGTGCGCCAGCTGCCACCAGGATATCGGCCGGCGAGTGGAACATAAGCAGGGGCTGCACGGCGCCATCTTTCGAGACCCGACTCCCGGTCGCGACAGCTGCGTCGCCTGTCACTCGGACCACAACGGCAAAGACTTCGAACTGATCCGGTGGGACGGTCCGGTCGCGGCCTTTGACCACGGGTTGACAGGGTACTGGTTGGAGGACCGCCATTCGAGGTTGGACTGCCGGAAATGTCACCAGAGCAAGAACATAGCGCCCGAGGAGGCAGCCCGGATCTCGACCAGGGACTTGAATCGGACCTACCTCGGCCTTTCCCGCGGCTGCATATCGTGCCATGCCGACGAGCATCGGGGACAAGTTTCCTCGAACTGCCGCAGCTGCCACAACCTGAAGGGCTGGAAGGAAGCCGCCTCATTCGTCCACGCCCTGACGTCCTACCGTTTGGACGGAGCTCACGAGAAGGTTGCCTGCCAAAAATGCCACCCGACCGTGCCGGACCCCAAGCCCTACGTCAAATATAAAGGGCTGCCGCACGAGGATTGCACCCCTTGTCACAAGGACCACCATGGCGGCGCCTTTCGGGCTTCGTGCCGCAGCTGCCACGTGTCCAGCGGTTGGCGCTCAGTGCGCGACGGCTGGGTTTTCAATCATGACACGACGAAATTGCCCTTACGCGGCAAACACGTTGGGGTAGCCTGTCGCTCGTGCCACCCCAACAGTAACTTCAGTCAGGATTTGCCGCACCAGAAGTGCGCGGACTGTCATCGCAAGGACCCGCATCAGGCCCAATTCCGGACGGCCGAACGGGATCCGGACTGTGGGCAGTGCCACAGCGTCGAAGGATTCAAGCCGGCGGTGTATGACGTGAAGAAGCACGCGGAGACCCGTTTCCCTCTCGAGGGGAAACACGGGGACACGCCGTGCGCCAAGTGCCATGTCCCAAAAGGACCCGAGACCGTTTATCGGATTGACGGCACTCGTTGCGTCAACTGCCACAAGGATGGGCATCCGGGACTGCCCGCCGTGGCGGCCGGCGGTACCCAGTGCCAAGATTGCCACACGAACAAGGCGTTCGTCCCCTCCACTTACACCTTGCCAAAGCACGCCGCCTCGCGGTTCCCGCTTACCGGGGCACACCCGGCGGTCATCTGTGCCGATTGTCACCGCAAAGAAGAGAAACCCAAACGCGAGGCGGCGACTGGCCAGGTGGTCCGAAGCCGTTTGCGCCTCGAGGATTTTGCCTGTTCCTCCTGCCACGCCGACTCGCATCGAGGTCAGTTCAAGACCGCCGAAGGAACCGGGGGAAGCTCCTCCACCGGCTGCGTGTCCTGCCACTCGACTTCATCATGGAGCGAACTGCCCGGGTTCGACCATGCGCGAACTGAATTCAGGCTTGAAGGAGCTCACAAACTGATTCCGTGTACCTCCTGCCATCGCTCGCCGGATTTCAAAACCACTCTGCGTGACGTGGTATTCGCCTCTGCCGGGCGCCGCTGCTCGCAGTGTCACGAGGATACTCACCGCGGCCAGTTCAATGTCGCCGAGCGGAGTCAGGACTGTGCCGACTGTCACGGCCAACTGGCGTGGCGGCCGGCTCTGTTTGACCACAACAAAAACAGCTCCTACGTGCTGACCGGCGCACACACCGAGGTCCCGTGCAGGCTCTGTCACGCCACCAGCAAGGAGATCGAAGGCCGGTTGACTCGAATCTACAAGCCCACACCGCGAGAATGCCGCGACTGCCATACCGCGGAGAAGTCGGAGTAAGGGATGATGTTTAGTTGGCGGGAGCCGGGTTCTAATTTGGAGTGCGGCGGCAGAAGGCCTGGACTTTATACACATCTCGAGACCGGGACGGCGGTGCGGGCGCAGGTCCGACAGAGCCGCAAGCGCAGCGTTTTTTGGCGGAGCGCGTCGGATGCGTGCCTCCAGCACGAATGGGTCTCGTTCCGGCACGCGTCCGACGCGCTCCGCAAAAAACGCTGCGCTTGCGGCTCTGTCGCCATCCTGGCTCTCTGCCTGATCGCTTCCCTGCCCTCGCTCCTGGCCGACGATACACCCAAGCGTGGACAGACCCAAAACCCGCACGGAACGATCGTGCCCGCCTGCTCGGCCTGCCACACGTCGATCAGTTGGGTCCCCATGCGCCCCTCTCCTGATTTCGACCATGGCAGCACCTCGTTCCGCCTGCGCGGCCTGCACACCTCGGTGGCTTGCCGGCGCTGCCACGTGTCCCTGGCCTTTGCGAACGTCGGGACGGGATGCGCGGACTGCCATGCGGACCTTCACCAGGCGCAATTCGGCCCAATTTGCGAGGATTGTCACTCCGAGTTGGGCTGGCGAGTCTCCGCAGAAGCGATCAAAAATCATCAGAACCGTTTCCCGCTGGTCCAAGGGCATGCGGCCGTGGATTGTCAGTCGTGCCACAAGGGCGGGGCGACCGATCGGTTTGTGGGTCTGAGTACCGAGTGCGCCTCGTGCCACAGAAACGACTTCGAATCGAAAGAGGTCGTGAACCACCAGGCTTTCAATGCCGGAAGCAACTGCAAGGAGTGTCACAGCACCGCCGGCTGGCCGGGCGGCCGACTTGATCACGCCGCGACTGGATTCCCCCTGGATGGCGGTCACGTCTCAGTCGAATGCGCCTCCTGCCATACCGGAAACCGGTATGTCGACCTGGATCGAACCTGCGCATCCTGCCACCTCGACACGTTCAACGCGACCCAAAAGCCTGATCACAGGGCCGCCGGGTTAAGCAGCCAGTGCGAATCCTGCCATACCACCGCGGAGTGGAAGGGCGGCCGCTTTGACCATCAGGCCACTCCTCGCTTCCCACTCACCGGCGGCCATAGCGGAGTCACCTGTTCGCAATGTCATACAACCAACGTGTACCGGGGATTGGCATCCGATTGCGCCTCGTGTCACCTCAAAGATTACCGTGCGACGTCTGATCCCAGCCACACAGAAGTCTCGATCCCGACTGACTGCCAGGCCTGCCACGAGACCTCGGCGTGGAACAAGGCAAAATTCGACCACGGTGTCACCCCGTTCTTGCTCGACGGCGCTCATGTGGGCGTCGACTGCCGAAGCTGTCACGTGAACCGCAAATACCGGGGATTGGGGGCGGATTGCGCGTCGTGCCACCAGACCGAGTACGACTCCGCCACGGACCCGAAGCACGCGCCCGCCGGTATTTCGCGGGATTGTGCAACTTGCCACAACACCGCCGCCTGGGCCGGTGCCGGCTTCGATCACGCCGGCCAAACCCGCTTCCCGCTGACCGGGGGACACAAGGAGCCTTCCTGCACCAGTTGTCATACCGGGGAGGTCTATGCCGGGACGGCGTCGGACTGTGCCTCTTGCCACACCGACGACTATGACGAAGCGCGCGACCCCGAGCACAAGGCCACCGGCTTCCCACGCAATTGTGAGAGTTGCCATAGCACCACAACCTGGGAAGGGTCGCAGTTTGATCACGACGTGCGAACCCGTTTCCCACTCACCGGCGGTCATAAGCCGATCAAATGCGCCGATTGCCATGAGAACGGCCAGTTCGTCGGAACCCCGGCTGACTGCGCCTCCTGCCACACCGACGACTTTGACAAGGCCGTTGACCCCAAGCACGCGGCGGCTGGTTTCTCGCGTGATTGCGTCAGTTGCCACAACACGGCCTCCTGGACGGGCGGAAGTTTCGACCACGATGCGAAGACCAAGTACCCTCTGACCGGCGGGCACAGGAAGCCTTCCTGTGAAAGCTGTCATAGCAGCGGAACGTATGCCGGAACGGCGTCGGACTGCGCTTCCTGCCATACCGACGATTTCAACGCGGTGCGGGAGCCGGACCACAAGACGGCGGGCTTCCCGACCGACTGCGCCCGCTGTCACACCACGTCCGATTGGAAGGGGGGCAGCTTCGATCATTCGACGACGAAATTTCCGTTGACCGGCGGGCACGTGGGAAAGACCTGTTCAAGCTGCCACGCCAACGGCCAGTTTGCCGGGACAGCATCGGACTGCGCCTCCTGTCATGCCGCTGACTACGACGGCACGACGACGCCCAAACACGCGGCGGCGGGTTTCTCGCGGGATTGCGCCGGCTGCCACAATACGGTCGCCTGGACGGGGGCAGGGTTTGACCACGACACCAAGACCAAGTACCCGCTGACCGGGGGTCACAGAAAAGCGTCCTGCGAGAGCTGCCACAGCAGCGGAATCTATGCTGGAACGGCGTCGGACTGCGCCTCCTGCCATACCGACGACTACAATGCCGTGCAGGATCCCAATCACAAGACGGCGGGGTTCCCCACCGACTGTGCCCGCTGCCACTCCACTTCCGATTGGAAGGGGGGCAGCTTCGATCATTCGACAACGAAGTTCCCGCTCACCGGCGGGCACGTGGGAAAGACCTGTTCAAGCTGCCACGCCAACGGCCAGTTTGCCGGGACAGCATCGGACTGCGCCTCCTGTCA
>RPQK01000036.1 GCA_003819755.1 Acidobacteriota bacterium
AGGTCGACAAAGACCTGTGGGAACCATTCCAGGAATGTCTTTACGCGTGCCCTGGTTTCCGGCTGGGTGAGCGCAAACCAGTCGCGGTTCATGTCGAATAGATAATGATTGGTCCGTCCCCCCGGCCAGTTTTCCACATGTTCCGCAGCGAACCTGCTTTCGTCGGGCCAGCGGCCTCGGTTCTGCTCGAAGTGGCTGATGAATCTCGCCCGGCCATCGGGATTTTGCAGCGGATCGATGACGACCAGCGTCTCGGCCGTTATCAAATCAACCAACTGGTCACCGCGGGCCGCCAGGAGGTGATAGGCCGTCAACAGAGCCGCCTCAGTTCCAGAGGTTTCGTTCCCATGAACGCTGTAGGCAAGCCAGACCACGGAAGGCAGCGAACGGATCAAGTCCTGCGCAGCCGACGGGGCGAGTGTCTGCGGATAGGCCAGGTTGCGGAGACCCGCCTTGATGGCGTCCAGGCGAGCCAGATTCTTCTCGGAGCCGATGACTAAGTAGTGAAGAGAGCGCCCTTCCCAAGTCTCGCCGTACTTAATGACGCGCACCCGGGAAGATGCTTTCTCCAGGGCCTCCAGGTACTTCTGCAGCTCTTCCTGGTCGGTGATCGCCTCTCCCCAGTCGTGTCCGACCACCTGGGCGAGGCTCGGAATATTGGGATCGTAAGAGGCACCCGGGAAGAACTGAAAACCATTCGCGCAAACAACTGATAAGAAAAAGCAGAACACAAGCAGCCGTGCCGGCAGCGTTCGCATCACCATAGCGGGGAAGTCTAGCACAAGGGAGGCAGGGGCGAAGGGGCAAAGGGGCGAAGGGGCGGAGGGGCAAAGGCAAAGGGAGACGAAGAATGGAAACAGACTTCCTGACCGGTTTTCCCTCCGCCCCTTCGCCCCTTCGCCCCTTCCCTTTGCCCCTTTGCCCCTTTGATCCTTTGCCCCTTCCCTTCGCCCCTTCGCCTCTTTGTCCCTTTGTTCCTTTGTTCCTTTGCCCCTTTGCCCCTTTGCCCCTTTGATCCTTTGCCCCTTCCCTTCGCCCCTTCGCCCCTTCGCCCCTGCCTTTTCCCGTCCGCTGTGGTGTTAGTCCATTTCGAAGGCCCCCCAGTTCCGATAAAATGGAAAGGTACGGAGCACTCATGAAATTCATCAACAGGCGTCATTTTTTGGGAACAGCTTCAGTCGCCGCAGTTTCAACAGCGCTGGCGCAAAGGCGGGCTCGACCAACGGGACAGGCTCCCGCCCCTGCGCCGCAGACGAGTAAACCGGCTGCCAGACCGATCACCAGAGACCCCAACCGCCGACTCGGCGTCGGCCTGATTGGCTGTGGCTGGTGGGGAATGCAGGACCTGAAGGCCGCCCTGCAAGTCGGAGGGATTAACGTCGTGGCCCTCTGTGATGTCGACTCCGAGCATCTCCAGACCAGCGCCGCCGAAATTCAGAAACAGCAGGGAAGCGCGCCCAAGACGTTCAAAGACTACCAGGAATTGCTGGCAGCACCGGGGCTGGAGGCCGTCATTATCGCGACTCCACCCCACTGGCACGCGCTTCCGTTCATCGCGGCTTGTGAGAAGGGGCTGGATATCTACTGTGAAAAGCCGTTGGCCTATGACATCCGGGAAGGCCGCGCTATGGTTAACGCGGCCACGCAGAGCAAGAACGTCGTCCAAGTGGGTTTTCAGCGGCGTCAGAGCCTGGCGACTATCCAAGCCGGCGAATACATCAGAGCCGGTCATGCCGGGCGAATCGTCCAGGTCCACGCCCAGATTAACTATACGGCCCAGCCCCGGGATACAAACATCCAGAACCCGCCTGCCTCCCTTGACTGGGGCCTCTGGTGCGGCCCGGCGCCGAAGCTCCCCTACACACCGAACATCGGTCATCTGGCTTGGCGTCTTGAGGCCGCGTATGGGAACGGGCACCTGGTTGACTGGGGCATTCACTGGATCGACGCGATCAGAACAATCTTACGAGCGAACGAACCGAAGTCCGTGCAGGCCATAGGAGGCATTTACCAGCTGAAGGACAAGATCACCACCCCTGACATGCTGACCGCGCATTTCGAGTTTGAGCAATGTCCTGTTACCTGGAGCCATCGACTTTGGGGCGCAAGCGAGTACGCGAACGATCTGAACAACTGCGCCTTGTTCTACGGTGAAAAAGAGACGGTATATGTTGCGGACGAACGCTGGGCGGTGATACCAAAAGGCAAGGACGAGCCCAGGAAACAGGTCGATGCGTCCACGCCGAAGATGAGCATTCTGCACATGGCCAACTTTCTGGAGGCGGTCCGAACTCGGCAGAAGCCGGTGTGCGAAGTCTTGGACGGTTTCTACTCAACAGCCACGGTCCAGCTGGGAATGATCGCCTATCGGGCAGGAACGAAAATTGAGTGGGACAGTCAGAAGGAACAGATTATCGATAACCCGGCTGCCGCCGACCTGGTCAAACGGCCCTACCGAGCCCCGTACAAGCACCCGGGGGACAGCTTTTCGTAAAACCACGAAAGGTACCCCGGGGCATGAACTGACGATTGACGATTGATGATTTGAAAAAACTCAGCAGCTTTTCAATCGTCAATCGTCAATCGTCAATTCCGCGATGCCTAATTTGCTCCGCCGCCGGCTTTGCGGATCTGGATATTACCGTTGACGGTTTTCATCTTGATCAGCTCGCCGCCGCCGTTGATTTCAAAGATTCCCCGGATTTCCTTGTGCTGGTCATCCATGACCAGGTCAAGCGCTTTGAAGTCCGACAGAATCTGATACTCCTCACGACCCGTGGACCAGCGGCCCTCTATTTCAATCACAGCTTCAATCCGAGCCCGCGCGCCTGCCGGGAGGGTGATCTCAAGCTCACCACCGGCAGTTGTCAGGGAACTGGTTCCCTTCCCGTCCGGATTGAATTCCGCCCTGATGTCTCCGCCGGCGGTGGAAGCATCGAGCGACCCGGAGATCGCCTTCAGAACGACGTCGCCTCCGGCCGTGCTGACCTTGATGTCACCTGTCGCGCCCTGGCATTCGATATCGCCGCCAGCCGTGGATAGAGTCGCGGTTCCTGCGACTTTTCCCACCCGAACATCGCCGCCCGAAGTCGACGCGTTCGCATCGCCGTTGATGTTCGTAATACGGATGTCGCCGCCGGAGGTCTTCGCGTCGAGCGACTTCCCAACCTCTCCGACAATGATATCGCCACCCGATGTCGCAACCTGAACCACGCCTTCAGCCGAATCCAGTCGGATATCACCGCCGGCTGTTTTGAAGACTACATCGCCGCCCACCTTCCCGGCGGTGATGTCTCCTCCAGCCGTGGTCAGGTTCGTCGTTCCATCCACATTCCCGACCCGCACATCTCCGCCGGCTGTCTTTCCGACGATCCTGCCGGTCAGATTGCCGGTGACAGAAACGTCTCCACCGGCGGTCGTAATATCGACGTCGAAGTGGTCAGGCAAACCGATGTTAAATCGAATATTGCGGGAATGGCCGTTGTCAGGTCTGAACTCCACTCGGACCGAATTATCCGTCTGGGTGATGCTGAGGTCCGCCAGGTCTTCCGGGGCAATACCGAGAGCTTCGACCGTAACCGAACCAGCCGAGGAAGTCTTCAGTGCCACGTCGCCGACAACCTTCACCAGCAGAGAGCCACCACCCCCGACATTGAATGTCTTGGTCGACTGGGAGTAACTCGTGACCACAGATAGTGCGAACAGAGCAACTAAGACCACCAGAAAGAGCCATGGATTCCGTTTCATTGTTGTCTTGCCTCCTGAACGACGGCGCGTGAGCGGAAGCGGATGTACTCGTTGCCGTCAGTATGCATCTTGTCTTCTAGAACCCTCAGCACTTCCGGATCGCGGTAACGCTCGGTCCTGATCGCATCAATCGCAGCTATCCGCATGGCTGGATTGGTGTCATTGTTCAGGACGAAAAGCAGAGCGTCCCGAACCTGATTGTCAAACGGGAAGTTTTGAAGAGCAGTTAGTGCCTGCTTACGAACCCCGTTGTTTTCGTCCATCTTCAGAGCGGTGATCAGCGCTCCTTTGACGGCATCATCCGGCTGCTTCAACTGATCGGTACTCAGAACATTCACAGCGCGTAACCTGACCCCCGGGTTCTGGCCCTCGGTCAGCGCCACAGTCAGCAGATCCTGAACCGCCGGATCGTTCACGCTGCCTTTGATGTGGACCGGTCTCGTTGCTTCATATGTGAACTCGACATTGCCGTCCGACGTATCGGCGTCAATAAATCGGATATTGCCTATTGAAATGTTGCCTGGAGAAACCGGGAGTTGAACACCAACCGGGCTCGTGATCGACGGGCCTACACCCGCCGGCTGCCGGTAAACCACGCTTCCGACGACCAGGCCGACGGCCAGGCAGATAATGCCGATGGCTGCCGTCTGCAAGCTGGGAACCAACCATCCGATATTCCAGTTCGAGAACCATCCCCAACGCTGCCCCGGCTGGTGCCGAAGGCCGATCCGCAATTCTCGACGGGCTTCCTCGAGCAGTGCATCTGTCGGCTCCCCGGCAGTCCCTGCAACTTGCTGAATCTCCCTAACCTCTTCCAGTTGCTGCCGGCAGTCGGCACACTGCGCGAGATGTTTCTCCAGAAGGTATTTCTGGTCGTCATCCAGCTCGTCGTAAGCCAGGAGCGGAATCCATTCCTTAAGTTTCTGGTGTCGCATGGTTTACTCCCTACTGAAAGACCGGCCGCAACCGCTGACGCAGGCGCTCTGTCGCGGTAAAAAGGTATTTCTTCACGGTCCCCTCGGCGCAGTTCATCAGCACGGCGATCTCCTTGAGCTTGTAACCCCGGTAATGCCGAAGCGTAAAAACCAGCCGCTGTTGCGGAGAGAGCATCCCCAGGGCGGCACGCACGTGCTGCGAAATCTCGGTACTGAGAGCTTTCTGATCCGAAGGCACTTCCGACGAAACCGGGTCGAAGCCCGGTCGTTCGCCATCTTCTTCGGCCATCGCATCCAGTGACTCATGTGTCCGGTTCTGCCAACGGCTCTTGTAGGTCAGACAGACATTCACCACGATCCTGTGAAGCCAGGTCGAGAATCTACTCTCGAACCGAAAGCCAGGCAGAGCACGATGAACTCGGATGAAGACTTCCTGGTAGACGTCCTTGGCGTCCTCCTCATCGCTCGTGTAGGAAACAGCGAGTGCCAAGACTTTCCTATCGTAGCGATAAACCAGCTCTTCAAAAGCCGATTCATCTCCTTTTTGGGCTTCCAAGATCAGCTCCCGTTCGTCCAGATCCATCTCCTATTGCTCTCTGAACACCCCATAAGACTCGGGGGGAAGCGAAAAGGTTGTAGGCGTTCAGCGTTCAGCGTTCACCGTTCCCCGTTCACCGTTCAGCGTTCACCGTTCACCGTTCACCGTTCACCGCCCAGATTCAGCGTTTCAAGTGTTTGAACACCTTGAAACGGGGAACGCTGAACGGTGAACGGTGAACGCTGAACGCCGATGTAATTCGTGGATAAAAAAAGCGGTTCAAACCACTCTTGGCCGGAAGACGTGGCAGTTCAGCTTCTGGAATTCTTCGCGCAGCCTGGCGAAGGTCGCCTCGTCTTCGCAAATCCCGACGATCGATCCGCCGGAGCCGGCATACGTCGCCGGGAGGCCGAGGCAACGGGCCAACTCGATCATCTGGACGTTGCGCGGGTCCAGTTTGCAGATCGAGGCGCGGATGTCGAAGTTTCGATTCATCAGTTGCCCCAACCGCCGGTGATCACGCTGCAACAGGCACTCCCTGCCCTCTGTCACCAGCCCCGCCAGCTCCTGCATCGCCTCGACCACAGCCCGCTCTCCGCGCTCCCACCGCGCACGCAAATCGCTGTGAAAAATCCCCGAGATCTCGCTCAGGTCGGTGCGACAAGCGATGTAGAGGGGCGGCAACAGGGCCGGGTCCAGGTTCTCATATCGGCCGAATCCGTTCTTCTCCATGAACTGTCGGTCGAAGTCCATGTGGACCAGGCCTTCGTAGACCTGACAGACCCTGTCTTGGAGTCCGGCATCGATGCCGATTTCCTGCTTCTCGACGTTGAGGATCAGGCTGGGAAGGATCTCCTTACGGATCGAAACGCTGTAGAACTCGATTAAGGCGCGAAAAACGGCCGTGATGATAGCACTCGAGCCGGCCAGACCCAGTTGCCGTGGAATGTCGGTATCGTAGCGCATCGAAAAGGTCCGGTTTCCAAGCTCGAGGCGCTGGCTCTGACAGTACTCGACGAAACGTTTGATCGCGGCCTTGATGAGCCTCAGGCCACCATACAGGCCGTTTAGCTTCACATCTTCGACAAGGTCCTCCACCCGGTCGAAATGGCAGCGGTCCTGGCTACTAAGAACGATCTCTACCTCGGGCCACTCGTAGACTACGACCTCGGCACGATAGTTCTTCACGCTGACCGAGATGGTCTTCCCGAAGTACCCGTCCGATGGATTGCCCAGCAACCCGGCTCTCGCAAAAGCCGATGCCTTAACGATCCTCATGAAGGAACTCCCTGACGGACTCTCGCAGTTTCGGACCGAGCTGGGGGTCGTTCAGTGCAAACTCTATAAAGGCTTCAAAGTAACTTTGGAAATTGCCGATATCGTAACGGTGCTCCTCCGGCGGGAGGCAGACGCCGATGACTTTCTCCCCGTTCTTCAGCAGGAGGCGAATAGCGTCCGTCAGTTGAATCTCCTGGTTCTTGCCCGGACGGGTGCTGGAGATGGCTTCGTAAATTGCAGGGGCAAAGACGTATCTGGCGGCAATTGCGAGGTTACTCGGTGACTCTTCCCGGCTCGGTTTTTCAATCAGGTCGACGACCGGAAACACCGCACCGCGACTCCCAGGCTGGACGATGCCATACTGTGAAACGCTCTGCTCCGGGACTTCTTCGACGGCCACCACGCACGCCGGCTTCTCTTCCTCGAAGGTCCGTATCATGGTGCTCACCACCTGCGACGAGGCATTCAGGCCGAGAATACTGTCCCCAAGAGCGACGACGAAGGGACGCTCCTTTGTGAAATGCTGCGCGCACAACACGGCATCACCGAGGCCTTTTTGACGACGCTGCCGAGAATAGAAGAACTCGAGCCTCATCCTCTCGTATTCGAGCTCAGGCAGCAGTTCCTCCTTCCCCCCTTCACGCAGGCGCCGGGTCAGCTCGTAGTCGAAATCAAAGTGATCCTCGATGGAAGTCTTGTTTCTGCCCGTGACAAACAGGATTTGCTTGATTCCATTGGACTCCAACTCTTCAACCACGTACTGCACGACCGGCTTCTTGCCGACCGGCAACATCTCTTTCGGTTGGGATTTCGTAGCCGGGAGAAGGCGGGTGCCGAATCCCGCAACCGGGATCACGGCCGTCTGGATTGTTTGGTCGTTCATAGTAGGGTTCTGGGTTCTGGGTTCTGGGTTTCCGAGGTCCGGAGGTACTGGCTCAATTCACCGAACCTTCGAACCCCGAACCGAGAACCCAGAACCTCGTCTTCAATCCGTCTTCTGCGGCGCAGCGGTTTGCGCCATTTCGAGCGCCTTTGTGGTCGTATAGTACTTGGCAATCATGTTCGGCACTTCCCACTCCGGGAGCTTCCCGCGCGTGAGGTAACCAAGAAACTTCTCAGCCACCTGCCCGAAGTGTGCCTCATGGCCGACGCGGTACTTGTCCGGAATGACGACGCGCCAGTTCTTCCCCTCCTGCGCCACGTCCAGACCCGGATACGCAGTCGCCAGGCCTTCGAGAGCTCTTTTGACAGAATCGCCAAAAATCGTCGCGTCAACCTCGGCTGCCGGTTCGATGTAGAGCTCCGGCCGGTAGTTCTGTTCCTTTCCCTGGCGGATGACGATATTGGAACGGCTCCCTTTCATGACCGAAAAGTGGGTATCGCCCGCCCCTTGCGGCGCCTCGAAATTCCAGACGACCGAGACTTTGGAGTGGATGCCCCGCAGCTTGAAGATGATTTCTCCATTGCTGAAGTACGGCAAAACACCGTCACTGTTGAGCTGACCCTTGAGGTAATCCGGGAAATCCGCCGCCCCGGTTACCTTGGTCAATTGTTCCTTGGTGACCATGGTCGGCCAACGTTTGGCTCGGAGCATCTCGATGTCGGCCTTGTAATTGATCTTCTGCTGAGGGAAAACCTCCCACATGACAAGATCAACGAGGTGGGTGGAAACATCGACGATGCCCTCCCCCTGCTGCTTGACATCCAGTGCCCACACGGGCCGCTGCAAGGGCTTGCCCGACACATACTTAAACAGGTGATGCACGCTTTCCTTGGTCACGGCCGGATCATCGGGAGTACCGGCACGAAAAGCCCCGAACACTTGATAGTTGTGAGCCAGTTCCTTTTGCAGGACGGTCGTTATTTCGTTCCGTTCGGTCATGATGTCGTACAGAAGCACGTTGTTCTTCTTGGCCGATTCAAAGGCGGTTCGAAGCACCTCCCAGCCCTTTTGGTCGATGCACATCGGCTTGTCGGCCAGGACGTTCAGCCCAGCATCGAGGGCCGCCTTTATGTATTCCATCTTCTTCTGGTTGTTCCCCGCCATCACCACCACGTTTCCGGGTTTCTCGGAAAGCATCTTCTGCAGGAAGTCAGGGCCGCGATAGATTTTCTGTTCCCAATGGGTGGGATTGTCAGCACGGGTGTTATAGCTCTGGACCCGTTTCAGATGCTCCTCGAGATCCCACCCGTCCGGCGCGTATATGTGGACGAGGGGAGAGACCTGCTTGTACATGGTTTTCTGAACGAGGGCCGCATGAAAATGGCCGGGATCGAGCACCATCAGCTTGATCTCGCCGTCTGCACCCGTAAGTTTGCCTTTACCCTGCATGGCCGCCAGTCCAAGCGGGAGCAGCAAAAATGCGGTGATAAGTAGAAGGTTGTTTTTCATATTTTTCCATTCAGGCCAAGCACGACGCGTTTGTCGCTGGCCCACACTATTGTGCATCAAAATCGTCTACAGAGCGCTCAGCACTCCCTCCAGGTACCCGATCGATTGACCGGCGCCAGGCAGAGGGTTGTCCTCGTCCTTCTCGTACTCGAGCGCAACGACTCCGTCGTACTTAATGCCGACCAGGGCAGCCAGGAGCGACGGAATATTCACGACACCTCGACCAATTTCGACCGTTTTGCCTTCCTGGTTTGAGCCCGAGACATCCTTGACGTGAATGTCGAACAGTCGATCAGCATATTCCTTTACAGCCTTGGTCGGATCGACTCCTGATCTCTGGGTGTGTCCAATATCAATGCAGAGGCCCATTCTCGGATCACGGCTTTTAACCTTCTCGTAAACGCTTTCCGGGGTCGGATAAAGTTTATCGCCTGGTCCGTGGTTGTGAATCGCGATGCGGATGTCGTATTGCTTTATTTTGGCCTCGGTCGCGTCCAGAAGCTCAGGCTTAGGCACACCGATGATGATCTTCATGCCCGCTGCTTTCGCGTAGTCGAAGGCCTGTTGCACCTCAGCTTCAGTGTTCATGTAGACCACGCCGCAGCCGTAAGCCTGCAACCCGGCCGCCCTCGTCTTCTCGACCACTTGGCCGATTTGCTCCGGCGTGCTGTCCAGCGGCATGTGCATACTCTTGAAGGCGATCTTCTCGAGGCCCAATTGGCGTGTCATGGCCAGGGCCTCGTCCAGAGGGAACTTGCGAAACGTGTAGGACGCCATCCCGAGGCTGAGGGCTTTCGGTTTCTTGCCCGCTGCAACGGAAGCCCGCAGATGGCCGAGAGTACTCAGCCCCGCAACTGCTCCTGCCCCAAGCTGGAGAAATGACCGTCTGTTCTGGTTTCCCATCATTTTGCGCCTCCCGGTTCTGCCCGCTATTGTCCTATAACGAAAGGGGAAAAAGCCAGAAGCGCGGCTGAGCCGCTGACCACTGACCGACTGACGGCTGACAGCTGACCGGCTGACGGCTGACCGCTGACGGCTGACGGTTGACGCAAGTGTTGGCGACGAACCGAGTCCCGGAGGGACGAAGGCCGCGTAGCCAACACTGGCGTCAACCGTCAGCCGTCAGCTGTCAGCCGTCAGCCGTCAGCGTCTTTGACCCTTTCCACCCATACCGCCGGTCCTGTACACTTTACAGTCTCTATGCGGCGATCGGTGGAGTCTTGGGACTATCTCATCGTTACGGCCTCAAATCGAGCTCAGGCGCTGGCCTACGAGACCCAGCTGAAGCTTCGAGAGCAGCTCGGACTCTTGGCCGACGTCAAGCGCACGATGGTGGTTGCGGACCCGGAGGGCAAACGAGTCGGCAGCGGCGGAAGCACCATTTATTCGGTTCTGGCCGTTCTGAACCGCGAACTGTCCCCGATTGATCGAGAGCAGGCCGCCAGCCCCGAAACCTGGCTCGCCGCCCTTCAAAAGCTTCGCATCCTGATCGTTCACGCCGGGGGCGATTCCAGGAGACTCCCGGCGTACGCCCCTTGCGGGAAGGTGTTCATCCCGGTGCCCGGGGACAGTGACCGGGCGGTAACGACCACGCTCTTCGACCGGCAGCTGCCGATTTACCTGGCCCTGCCGCCTAACTCAACGGCAGGACAGCTCGTCGTGACGTCCGGCGACGTGCTTTTGAGCTTCGACCCTTCACAAGTGGTATTCAAACAGGGGATTACCGGTCTGGGCTGTAACGCTTCTCCTGAAGAAGCGGCTCGACACGGAGTTTACTCCCCAGGCGCCAGCGGGAGGGTTCGCTGGTACCTCCAGAAGCCGAAAGTCTCGGAACAGGCTGCCAAAGGAGGGATCGACCGCTACGGGCGGTCGATCCTCGACATTGGGGTCATGAGCCTCGACGCCGAAACGGCCACGCGCATTCTGCGGCTGTTTGACGTCGCCCCGGACGAAGGCGGAGACCTGCAGCTGAGCGCCGGGTGGGAAAACACGCTCTCGCAGCACGGCCTGGATTTCTACCGCGAAGTCTGTTGCGCCCTGGGAACGGAAACCGGCTTGGATCTATACCGTGCATCGGCCCGCGGAAGCGGATCCGAGCTTGACGACGCCCATCTCGCCTGCCTTTACCAGGCGCTCTCGCACGTCCCCTTCCATGTCCAGGTGCTCCGGCAATGCAGCTTTTTGCATTTCGGCACCACCCGGCAGATCATCGAGAGCGGAGCGGAATTGGTCAGGCAGGACCGGGGTGTTTCCCACCTGAATGCCTGTTTGAGCATCAACAATCAAGTCGCGGAAGGTGGGGGGTTGCTCGGGACAAGTGCCTGGATCGAGAGTTGCCGGATCGCGGCTCCTGTCGCGTTTGCGGGCAGCAATGTTCTTGCCGGCGTAGACGTTCTTGAGCCTCTGGAGCTCAGTGCCGGCGAGTGTCTCGACATCGTCCCCGCTCGCGCCGACGTCTTGCCTGGACGCTGGTTTATCCGTTTCCATTCGGTTTCGGATACTTTTAAAGATTCGTCACACAATTCGTCAACCTTCTGCGGTAGGGATTTGAAAGAGTGGCTGCACGAGGTTGGGGCTTCTGCGGATGAAATCTGGGGTCCGGGTCAGTCGGGTCAGGGCATTTGGAATGCCCGGCTTTTTCCGACCGGTGATTCGCCGGCCTCGTTTCCTCCCTGGCTCTGGATGTTGCACCCTGAAACAGCGACCTCTGACCAGAAGCGCGCATGGCGGGACAATGAGCGTTACTCGTTGGCTGAGATCGCCTCTCTGACTGATTTCTCGGCTTTTTATCAGCGCCGCTCAGAGCTTCGGTCGGAAGAGATCTTCGGTTCTCTTCCGGGTGTCTTCCGGCCGGAAAGCGGTTTTTCAGCCAGTGAACTGGCCCTCATCCTCCGACAGTCGCAGCACCGCAGCCTCTGGATCCGCGCTTTGATCTCGGAATGCCGGTGGCACTCGCGATCCTGTTCAGACCCGGGCATCGACTGTTTCACTTTTTCGCGTCTCGTTCATACTCTCGGCTCGGCCCTGCTTCTGATCTCGAGATCCCCGGATCAGGCGCTCGAAGAACTGATCCCTGATTTGCTGCAGGACCTGTCCGAGACCGATACCGAGTGGCTGAGAGGATTCGGGCTCCTCCCCATTCCGGGCATGACGGTATCTCAATGGGCCGATGTCCTGCGCGCCACCGCCTTCGACTACCTGGAATCGACCATCATTTACACGGGAGTCAGGAAACCCGACCCGCCGAAAAACGCCCTGCGATCTGACGAGATCGTATGGGGGCGCGCTCCCGCCCGGCTGGATCTCGGCGGTGGTTGGACGGACACGCCGCCTTACTCGCTCGAGAACGGCGGGAGGGTCATAAATGCGGCGGTCAACCTTAACGGTCAACCACCCATCCAGTGCTACGCGCGGGTCATTGAGGAGCCGATCATTCGCATCAGCTCGATAGACCTGGGTACAAGGGTCGAGATCAGCACGCTTGACGGCTTGCTCGACTACCGTCAACCGACCAGCGAGTTCGCGCTTGCCAAAGCAGCGCTTGCCCTGTGCGGGTTCGACCCGGAGGCGGCGAGCTGGAAAGGCACGCCCGACCTCGCCGACATGCTGCGGGAATTCGGAGGGGGGATCGAGTTAACGACTCTGGCCGCGATTCCCAAAGGGAGCGGACTGGGAACGTCGAGCATCATGGGGGCGGTCGTCTTATCGGTGATCAGTCGAGTGACCGGTCGAAAACTAACGCGCCGCGATCTCTTCCACTCTGTTCTTCGTCTTGAACAGGCCCTGACGACCGGGGGTGGATGGCAGGATCAGGTTGGCGGAGTGGTGGATGGCGTGAAGTTAATTGAATCAGACCCGGGTCTGGTTCCTGACATCCGAATTCACTACGTTGCGGCTGATGTCCTGGAACCCGGCGTAAATGCCGGATGCACGCTCCTCTACTACACCGGGATCACCCGGCTGGCCAAGAACATCCTCCAGGACGTGGTTGGGCGTTACCTTGACCGCGACCGAGTGGCCATGAATACGCTGGGCCGGTTACGCATTTTGGGGAACCAGGTGGCCGATTCTATGGCCCGGAAAGACATGCCCGAGTTCGGCCAGTTGATTGATGCGGCGTGGCGCCTGAACAAACAACTCGATCCGAACTCGAGCAATGAGGAAATCGAAGAACTCCTGACGCGACTGCGCCCGCATCTCTTCGGGGCGAAGCTCCTGGGTGCCGGAGGCGGCGGTTTTCTGCTGATCATCTGCAAGAGCCCGCGAGATGCCATCCAAGTCAGACATGAACTGGAATCCTCACCGCCGAACCCGCGAGCTCGGTTCTTCGACTTCAGCGTCAGCACAGAAGGCCTGGTAGTCAGCGTGTGCTAACGAGGGGATTATTCAGGCGGAAGCCGTGAAAAGACCCCAAGGACCTCAAGGACGCCAAGGACCCAAAGACCTCACCGTCTTTGAGGTCCTTGAGGTCCTTGAGGTCTTGTCATGGCTTCCCGCTTTTCGAGGACAACCATGACGGGAATTCAACATCCATTTCGCCTGCGTCTCGCGAAATCCCGACGCCTGGTCGTCAAAGTCGGCTCGGGCGTCTTGACTGGCGCCGATCAACGGCTGAATCGCGTCCGGGTCGCGTCGCTCGTCAAAGGCCTGAGCAGCCTGGTAGAGAGTGGTATCCAGACCATCCTGGTGACCTCCGGAGCGGTCGCGACAGGCGCGCCGGTAATGGGACTGGCGGGACGCACCAAGACTATTCCTCAAAAGCAGGCATGCGCTGCTATCGGTCAAACCCTCCTCATGGCTCTCTACGAGGAGTGCTTCTCGACGCGCGGGCACCATTCGGCGCAAATTCTTCTGACCCAGGACGACGTCAGAAGTCGCGAAAGGTATCTGAATGCCCGTAACACCTTTGAAACTTTGATTTCCGCCGGCGTCGTCCCGATCGTGAACGAGAATGACTCGGTCGCCGTGAGCGAGATCAAGTTCGGCGACAACGACAACCTGTCCGCAGAAGTTGCGGCCTTGGTGGGGGCGGATTTGCTCTTGATCCTTTCCACCACGGACGGCCTGTACGAGAAATTCGAGCCGGGCCAGCAGCCGATCCCCCTGGTTGAGCAAATAACGAATTCCCACTTCGATTACGCCAAAGATCACCTGAGCCCCACCGGCATCAGCACCGGTGGAATGAAGTCCAAGCTCATGTCGATCAAAAAAGCCAACCAGTACGGGATTGCGGCGGTCCTGGCAGGTGGGCAAAAGGACGATATCATTCAGAACGTGATCTCAGGAAAAAACGAGGGAACGCTCTTTCTGCCCTGTGAGGACAAGCTTTCAGCGCGCGAGTACTGGATTCTGCACACGCTGTCGCCTAAGGGAACTCTGTCGATCGATGCCGGTGCCCGGCGTGCCCTGACCGAACACGGACGAAGCCTGCTTCCGATCGGCATAACGGGGGTGGAAGGCAACTTCCGTTCGGGCAATTCGGTCAGGATCGCGGGGCCGGATGGAATCGAGATCGCCCGAGGCCTCACCTACTACAGCTCGCAGGAGGTCGTGACGATCAAGGGCTGCAAGACCGACGAAATTGAATCAAAGCTCGGTTACCGGTACTATGACGAGGTCGTCCACCGCGATAATCTTGTTCTCATCATCTGACCATGCCAAACGCACTTGAGCAATCGATCATCGATCTCGCCATCAGGGCTCGCCTTGCCTCCCGGAAAACGGCATCCCTGCCAAGCAACGTCAAAAATCAGGTTCTGCTCGAACTCGCCGCCTCGCTGGGGGATCCCGCGGTGCAGCAAAGTTTGCTGAAGGCCAATCAGATTGACGTTGAAGCGGGACGAGGCAGGAACCTGAGCAGCGCGATGCTTGATCGACTGACTCTCAACCCGGCGCGGATCCAGGGCATGATCGAGAGTCTCGAAGAGGTCGCCGGATTGCCGGATCCAGCCGGCATTGTCAACCGGATGTGGACGCGGCCGAACGGCCTGCGTGTCGGGAAAAAGACCATTCCCCTCGGCGTCATAGGAATCGTCTACGAAGCTCGTCCGAATGTGACCGTTGACGCGTTCTCCCTGTGCTTCAAGGCGGGCAACGCTACGATACTGAAGGGAGGCTCAGAGGCACTCAACTCAAACCGCTGCCTGGTCGGCATCATCACCGGCGCCCTTCAAAGTCATGGAGTCGGGGACGCTTGCCAGCTGGTCGACTCCACCGATCGGGAAGCCGTTCGGATACTGCTCAGACAGGAAGACCACGTCGACCTCATCATTCCGCGCGGCGGCGAAGGCCTGATCCGGTTTGTGGCGGAAAACAGCCGCATTCCTGTGATCAAGCACTACAAGGGGGTCTGTCACATCTACGTGGCGGAGGACGCGGATCTCCAGATGGCGCTGAACATCGTCGAGAATGCTAAAGTCTCGCGTCCGGGTGTCTGCAACGCGCTGGAAACTCTGCTGGTGAACCGGGAGATAGCGCCGCGTTTCCTTCCTGAGTTTGCGCGGCTGATGAAGTCCCGGGGTGTCGAACTGCGCGCTGATCCTGAGTCGAGCGCGTACCTTCCCGTAGCAGCGGCGGCAACGGAAGATGATTACTACGCAGAATTCCTTGACCTGATCCTGGCCGTGCGGGTCGTTCCTGACATGGATGCGGCCATTGAGCACATCGAGAAGTATGGCTCTTCGCATACCGAGGCGATTGTGACGAACAGCTATCGCCTGGCTCAGGATTTTCTTGACCGCGTGAATTCTTCGGTGGTGCTCGTCAACGCCTCGACCCGTTTCTCGGACGGCCATCAGCTCGGACTAGGTGCGGAAATAGGAATCAGCACGACCAGACTTCATGCTTACGGGCCGATGGGCCTCGAGAGCCTCGTGACCGAGAAGTTCATTGTCTACGGGGACGGGCAGGTTCGGATTTAGGCGGCGGTGAGAAGCACAATGAACGCAAACGACGCCCGACTGAGGCTGACCCGCTACGCCTGGCTCTCGATCGGGGCTGCGCTCGCGACCATCGGCTTGAAGACCTCAGCCTATCTTCTTACGGGCTCCGTTGGGCTTCTCTCCGACGCCATCGAATCGTTGGTAAACCTGACAGCAGCGATTTTCGCCCTCTACGTGATCCGCGTGGGTGAAAGACCCCCCGATGAGCAACACGCTTACGGTCACGAGAAGGCGGAGTACTTTTCGAGCGGGGCGGAGGGCGGCATGATTCTGATCGCTGCCCTGACCATAATCTGGGTATGCGTCCAGCGCCTGATTGAGCCCCGGAACATCTCCGAAGTGAATCTGGGCATTATCATCTCCGTCCTTGCATCCCTTATCAATCTGGGAGCGGCCAAGATCATCCTGGAAGCAGGCCGGCGCTACCGATCAATCGCATTGGAGGCCGACGCGCAGCACTTGATGACCGACGTGTGGACTTCCGGTGGGGTCATCATCGGAATTGGACTCGTGGCGTTGACCGGCTGGGTCGCTCTTGACCCGCTCCTTGGCCTCGGGGTCGCCCTTCATGTTGCCTGGATGGGAGGCAGGCTGATGCGCCGGTCGATTCTGGGCCTGATGGATACGGCTCTGCCGCCCGCCGACGTCGCCAAGGTCCAGACTGTGCTGAGCAGCAACATTTCCGACGAAGTTCAGTACCATGCTCTGCGAACCCGTCAATCGGGAGCCAGATCTTTTGTCTCTCTCCACATCCAGGTTCCCGGCAGCTGGTCGGTGCAACGAGGCCACGATCTCGCCGAGAAGATCGAGTCGGATATCCGCTCCGCCCTTCCTCTCGTCACTGTTTTCACTCACATCGAACCCCGTGAAGACCCCCTCTCCTTCGCCGACATCCACCTGGACCGCCGGCAGATGAAGCAAAAGTAGCGCAAGCTGAACGGAAAGGACCTCAAGGACCTCAAAGACAACAACGACGCGTTTGTTTGCCTTTGTCGTCGTGGAGGTCCTTGGGGTCGTTAAGGTCCTTTTCCCCCCAAGCGGTATAATTCTTCTATGAAAGCACAGGCGGCGCCGCCGCTTCGCGTCGAATTGAAGTGGGATGATCGCGAACGTTTCCACGTCCAGAGCCCGTCGGGCGCCAGGGCGGTGCTCGATGGTGAGAGGCAGGTCGCTCTGTCACCGATGGAAACGCTCCTGTCGGCCCTGTGCGGGTGTCTGGCAACAGACGTGGCCAGGATCCTGAGGAAGATGAGGCTTCCCTTCACGGCCCTGTCGGTATCCGCCTCTGGTGAGCAGAATCCTGGAATCCCGAAGTACTTCAAGCGCATTTCGATTCGGTTCTCGGTGAAGGGGGAAGTTCCCCTCGACCGCCTTGACCATGCGGTAGAGCTCTCCAAGAAAGCCTACTGCAGTGTGTTTCACACTCTTCGAAGCGACATCGAGATAAACCATACCGTCGAGGTTGAGGAACGAACAGGTGCCGAAATCTCCTCCCGCTGACCGCCGGCAATTCCTGACGGCGACCGTGGCACTGCCTCTGCTATCGGCTGTCGACACCAAATCCTCGGTTCCGAAGTCCCGGATTGTGGTGGCACATGACCCGGATGTTCTTCTCTCTCTGTCCGGTCGGGTAGATTCAAACCGCCTGTACCGTCTGCTTAACGACGGCATTCAGGCGCTCGCCGGTACGGATTCACCCAGGGAAGGATGGCAACGGTTTGTCCGACCGGCGGATGTCGTCGGCCTTAAAGTCAACTGCCTGGCTGGAAAAGGGCTTTCAACCTCGGTCCAGCTTACCGAGGCCATCGAGCAATGCCTCCAGGAAGCGGGCGTTCGGCCCGAAAATATCATCGTCTGGGACCGGCACAGCAATGATCTTGAAAACGCCGGCTTCCGTGTGGTGACCGACCGACGAAGGCCTCGCTGTTACGGGAACGATATCGGAGGCTACGAAAGCGAACTGATGACTTGGGGCAGCGTTGGCAGCCTGGTTTCCTCCACCCTCGTGCGGACCTGCTCCGTGATCATCAACCTGCCGGTACTCAAGGATCATGGTATTGCGGGAATAACCGTCGCACTGAAGAACCTTTTCGGTGCTGTGCATAACCCGAACAAATACCATCTGAATGTCGGGAACCCTTACGTAGCCGACGTCTTCATGTTGCCCCCAATCCGGAGCAAAGTGCGCCTCACCATTTGCGAGGCGATCGTAGCCCAGTATGAGGGGGGACCTCCTTTCATGCCCCAGTGGTGCTGGCCGATGCGTTCTCTGATCCTCGGTTCGGATCCCGTTGCTTTGGACTACACCGGCTGGCAGATCATAGAGGATAAGCGCAGGGAAAAAGGCCTGAAACCTCTTGCCGCCGTCGGCCGCAACCCCGCCTGGCTCGCCGTCGCAGCAGATAACGAACACCGCCTGGGAACCAACGATCCCGGCCGGATCGATGTCCTCCGTATAGTTTAGCGAAACCTTTGTGTCGCTTCTGTCCCTTGTGTCCCTGCAGTTTCACCGGATGTATAATTCCCGCCCGGGAGACCCGAATTGCCTGGTCGAGAATTGCATTCAGAGATTAACCGCAGAACGTTCGTCTGTTCCGCGGCTTTGCCCGCCCTCTGTGCAGGTGTAGCCTTTGCCGCGTCTTCATCTCGCCGCGAGGCGCAATACTACGAGAAATTGCCCAATCAGAAGATCCGGTGCAAGCTTTGCCCCCGAGAGTGCGTGATTGACGACCGGGAACGGGGTTACTGCGGGGTCCGCGAGAACGAGAAGGGAACCTACTACACCCTGGTTCATTCGCGCCCGTGCAGCGTCCACGTGGACCCAATCGAGAAGAAGCCGCTGTTCCACTTCTACCCCGGCACGCTGGCATTTTCCCTGGCCACTGCCGGCTGCAATGTCAACTGCAAGTTCTGTCAGAACTGGGAGATCTCTCAGGCACGGCCCGAGCAGGTGCGAAGTGCGGAAATGACTCCAAATCAGGTCGCGGCGCTGGCGCGGGAGAACGAATGCGTCTCGATCGCATACACCTACAGCGAGCCGGTCGTCTTCTACGAATATGTTTACGATACGGCGGTGGCGGGCAAGGCGCAGGGAGTCAAGAGCGTCGTTATCAGTAACGGATATATCCAGGATGAGCCGTTGCGCCGGCTCTGCGGCCAGGTAGAGGCAATTAAGATCGACCTCAAGGCGTTCTCCGAAAAGTTCTACCGGGAAGTAGTGAACGGAGAACTGAAACCGGTACTCCAAAGTCTCGTGACGATTCAAAAGCAGAAAACCTGGCTCGAAATCGTCTACCTGGTTATCCCCACGCTGAACGACAGCGACCAGGAGTTGCGAGCTTTGTCCCAATGGATACAGCGTGAGCTAGGGCCGGATGTGCCCATTCACTTCACGCGCTTTCATCCTCAGTATCTGCTCAAGAACCTGCCCGTCACTCCGCTTGCTACTCTGGAGCGGGCGAAGAAGATCGCCGACGCGGAAGGCCTCCATTACGCCTATATAGGAAACGTACCCGGGCATCCGGCTGAAAACACGTACTGCCCTCGATGCCATGAGCCGGTCGTGGAACGCACCGCCTTCATGATTCGCAAAACCAGCCTCCGGAATGGAACCTGCGCAAAGTGCGCCGCCCCGATCGCCGGTCGGTGGAACAAAGGATGATATGTTGAAGCACTCTGCTACTGTCTTCGTTGCTTGCGCCCTGCTGCTCACCGGCTGTCTGGCGCAAGATGCCAAAAAGCGGCAAGCGGTCGTTGCCGGCAGCTTCTACCCCTCCGATCCCGGATTGTTGTCCCGCATGGTTGATGACTACCTGAATGCCGCCAAGGCAGATAGTAGCCTCGGCGACATTCTGGGTCTGGTGGTCCCGCACGCCGGATATGTCTACTCAGGTCCGGTCGCCGCCGCCGGCTTCGTTCAGCTCAAGGGGAAGAAAATCGACAGGGTTATTCTCATCGCGCCGTCTCACGTGGAGAGACTGGCTCCCGGCGCAGCGATCTACGATGGGGACTACTACCAAACGCCGCTCGGAGACGTTCCAGTCGACACCGCCTTCGCGCGCAAGCTTGCCGCCATCGGTCCGCTCTTTCAGCTCACCGGCGCCGGCCATGAGACGAGGACACAGGACGGCCGAGGAGAGCATGCTATTGAGGTGCAGCTTCCCTTCCTCCAGAGGGTACTTGGTTCGTTCAAGATTGTGCCCATCGTGGTGGGAGACCAGAGGTACCAGACTTGCCGCTCCCTGGGCATCGCTCTGGCAGGCCTGATTGACGGACCCAATACCGTCATCATCGCCAGTTCGGACCTCGCGCACTTTCACGATTACGCGCAGACGGTGGCGATGGACACGAGATTGCTGGCCGCAGTCAGCGAGGGTGACTATCTGGGGGTCGTCCGAAACCTGGAACGCGGAGTATGGGAAGCCTGCGGGGGTGGCCCAATCGTCGCCACAATGATGGCTGCCGAACGCCTCGGGGGCGGCCAGGCACGAGTTATCAAGCAGGCTAATTCCGGCGATTCCGTGGCGGGCGACCGAACGAGAGTCGTTGGTTACGCGGCCGTGGCGTTCACCAAGAGCCCGTCCGTGCCCGGCCAAGAATACGCGCTCGGGAAGGCCGAGCAGGACCGGCTACTGGAAATTGCGGGGAAAAGCGTCGAA
>RPQK01000037.1 GCA_003819755.1 Acidobacteriota bacterium
ACGCGCCGGACTCTGGAGAGTCCGGCCACGATAAAAGCCCGTCGACACGCTTGATTTTTTCACACCTTCTCAGCGGTCAGCCCTTAGCCGCCCGCCTGCACACTCTCGCTGGGCGCACGGCGGCCGGCCTTATCGACGGTGACGATCTGATAGCTGTGCTTCTGGCCGTCGAGGGCCTCCATGAACGCAAACGGCCGCTTGCTCGTCTGGGGCATGTGGTTCACACGCCCGATCGGCCGCTCGTCACGCCGGATTTCGTAGTATTCGATCGGTTCATCGGCCGCATAGGCTGTTTGCCACGTGACCTTCACGAAAGTGCGGCCAACTCGCGTCTCGACGGTTGCGGCTGTTTCCCGCGGGGCCCCGAGCGGTTGCGGGGGAAGCTGAAACCAGTTGGTCTGGCCTTGCCGCGCCCGCAGCGCCAATTCCTCAATCGCTTTCCGGTCTGTTTCGCTGAAGGACTCGGCCCGCACCTGGGCTGCTGACAGATTCTGCTCAAGCTGGCACTCGCGTCCGTCCGTCGCGACCTGGCCGATGCCAATGATGGCCGTCCCGATGCCCGGCGTCGTCAGAGAGTACTCGATCAGCGGCCGGCTCGGCAGGTCCGCGGTCCCCACGACTCGGACGACGTCCTCGGGCGCCCGCGACCAGCGCGGCTCCTTGGTATACATCGCCCCGTCCGCGAAGACCTTCATCGCAATGATGCCGACGTTCTTGGCCCTCGCCACAGGAATGGCGTTGTGCTGATGACTCAGGTAACGCCGGTCATTGGCGTTTATCGCAATCAGCATGGTATCGATCACCTGCTGGTTGTCCCGCTGCAGGCATTCCATCATGACCGGAGAGGAGATATGGCCGGTGATTCCGATATGGCGGATCAGTTTCTCGGCCTTTGGATTAAGACCCGTCCGGTTGGTTCCATCACGGAAATCACGCAGCGCTGCCAGCGCCCCGATTCGCTCAGCCTGTGGGTCGGGGTTATCCAGACCGGCGAAGATGGCCTCGGCTTCGGCCATGGTGTTGAGGTTATGGATCTGGAAGAGATCCAGATAGCAGTTCTCGGGATAGTTGCCCTGTCCGTCACCGAAGATCAGCGACATCGTTCGCTTGAGATCGTCGATCGCCTTTGATCCTTGTGGCCCCTGACTGCGGTCGGAGACGCCCGGACTTGAGCCCTTCGCATGCCGGACCATCGTCTTGCTGGCCAAATGGAGGGAACGGCGACGCTTCTCGTCGTAGCCGGGGAGCCCGGGAACCAGGTTCAGCGCCCGAAAGGCCTTCCCAAGGTTCTGCTGGCTCGATCCGTACACATTCGAAGTGTCCAGGTAGTTGATCCCCTGTTCCACCGCTTTGACGATGATCGCGACCGGGTCCACTCCTTCCGGCGTCCACTGCAGAGAAGCCTGACCGCCGAGCCCCATGGTTGTGACCTCGAAACCCGTTCGGCCGAGAGGGCGTGTCATCAACTTGGACACTCCGACCTTTCCGAACGACATGTAGGGTGCGGCGACCGCACCGGCAGCTGCTGCGGCGGTTGTCTTCAGGAACTTGCGACGAGAAACAGGCTTGAACATGACTGACTCCTCCTCTTCGTTGGAATCTTTCCTGACTTGGCCGCCGATGTCAAACGTTTCTGCTATCCTTAGCACCCGGTGCGCGCTCTACGGCTTATTTCGCAAAATCTGGCCCTGCTCACACTCGCCGGCGCAGTTTCCGCTTACTTCTGGCCGCCGGCTTTCCTCATTTTTCAAGACTGGTTTCTGTGGTTCTTCGCTGTGACCATGTTCGCTCTCGGCATGGTTCTCGAGCCTGCCGAATTGCGCGAGACGCTGCGGAGGCCGAAAAGTATCGCGCTTGGAGTCTTGGCTCAGTACACGATCATGCCTGGGCTGGGTTTCCTGACAGCCTGGCTTTCCGGAGCCGACTCGGATCTGGCTCTCGGGTTCATCCTGGTCGGCTGCGCGCCTGACGCTATGGCCGGGAATGTCATTGTCTACCTGGCCGGCGGGGCGACCGCCTATTCGGTTGCCATGACGGCCGCTACCACCTTCATCTCCCCCCTCGTGACTCCCTCGCTGGTCCTGCTCCTGGGTGGCGTGTTCCTCCCGATTCCGTTCTGGCCGATGGTGCGCACGGTCCTGCTCATCGTCGCCTTGCCCCTGGCGGTCGGGATGTTCTTGCGGCGATTTACGGAAGGCGCCAGGAAGATCGTCCAGGAAGCGGCCCCGGCCGTGGCTGTCGTATCCATTGTGATCATCTGCGCGTTCGCGGTGGCGTCGAACCAGAAGCTGATCAGCACCATGGGTATCAGCGTCTTGGTCTGGGTTATTGTGCTCAACCTTCTGGGCTACGTGCTCGGCTGGCTGGCCGCCCGCCTCTACCGCTTTGACAACCGCTACTCCATCGCACTCGCTATCGATGTGGGGATGCAGAACGCAGGCCTGGGCGTGGCGTTGGCCCTGACGCATTTCGGCCCCCGCGCCGCCCTCCCGGGCGCTCTGTTTGCGGTCTGGTGCATTTTGAGCGCGGCCGCCGCTACCAGTTTGCTGCGCTACCGGGGCAGGGGCAAAGTGGGTGCAGAATGTGGTTAACTAAAAGGACCTCAACGACCTCAGGGACCTCAAGGACGATCGCGATTTTCCTTGTTGTCCTTGAGGTCTTTGAGGTCGCTTAGGGCGCATTGAGGTCTGCCTATGGCCGGTTTTCTTAACGTCCCCTTTGTTTTCTTCTTGGTAACCGTTACCGCCAATCTCGTTCCGCAGGAACCTCCTGAGCGGTCGCGCGAAGCCGAACAACTGATTTTCCGGGCCACTAACGAATATCGCATCAACCACCAGCTTGCCCCGCTCGTTTGGGACGACCGCCTTGCCGACATTGCTTATGGCCATTCGGCCGATATGATCGAGCGGGACTTCTTTGATCATGTGAATCCGGAAGGAGAAAACGGTCTGTATCGAAACGTCCGCCTGCATCGCCGATTCATCGGGAACACCGGCGAGAATCTTTCCATCCTCATCGGGTCCCCGCCGTTCGATCCTTCCGAGATTTCCAGCCGCACGTTTGAAGGGTGGCTCCGCAGCCCAAGGCATCTCGCAAACCTCATGGACAGGGCCTTCACGCATATCGGGATCGGTGTTGCGATGAGAGGAGTGGAAGCGAAAGTCACGCAGAACTTCATGCAGGTCCGGGGCATTCTGAAAGAACCATTACCCGATTCTCTTGCCCCGGGTGAGAAGCTGAAGCTGGAGGTTGTCCCGTTTCCGGAGAAGAGCCCAAAAGCTAAGAAGTACTATCTGGACTTCTTACAGCCGGACCCCAAGAAAGACAGTCAGCCAACGCTCTTGGATCTGTCCGTCGCGCGTCCCTCTGTCCCCGAGGCCGGTCGTTATGGGATTCACTTCTGTTTTCCCCTTCGCGGCACCTTCTTCGAAGATTTCCCCGGCCCCTCGATCGAAATCACGAAGGACCTCAAGGACCTCAAGGCACCCGCCGGTGACAAACCCTAGACTTTGTTCTTGAGGTCCTTCAGGTCCTTCAGGTCCTTCTTGTCCTTGCGGTCCTTGTGGTCTTTGGCATCCTTGTCGTCCTTGCGGGCGTCTGCGGTCGGGTCCAGCCTGCTGATGGTTCTTCCGGCCCAGCCGAAAAGATCAAAGAAGTTGTCCATGGTCTCGACGGCATCCACGAGCCAGAGGCCGGCGAGCAACACGAAAAAGACCAGACAAATGGTACTGCGTTGAGTGCCTTTCATTCGTCCTCTTCCTTGCCTTTCTTGCCCGACTCACCGTCCTCGATGCCCAGCTCGGGGATGCCGAACTGGCCTTCGAGATCGCGCAGTTTGGCGATATCGATCGGACCGACGATGTTCACTACCGTCAGCTGCCGCGGGCCGGCAGCGAGAATGGCGACTCCGCGGACGGTCCGATCATCATGCATCATGTAGACTTCGAGATTGCCGCTCGACTGCCGCTTGCTCCTCACGCCCATCAGGCGCTTCCAACCCGCCTTGTTCGTTTGGTCACGAATGATGCGCAAGTCGTCAGCGGTATAGCTGCCAGGCTGGTCGAATGTGTAACTGCGGACAAAAATGCCCTTCAGGCCCTGAATCAGTTCCTTGACTGCCGCCTCTTCCTTTTCGGCCGAAAGGAAGCGCGATGCCAGCCGCAGCAGAGATTCGTCGAGAGTGACGTCGACGACGTTTTCGGCCTTGTCGGCCAGCCGATCAAGGTGCGAGTAGTCAAGCCGAGCGTCTTGCGCGACCACTGGCCAGGTCACGGTCACACCGAGGCATAGGCTAACCACGAGATACTGGAATAATAGTTTCGCGCTCACGATCGTTCTCCTGTCCCTTCAACCATCGTTCACCTCTCCGGCTGGTTTACCGCCTGGCTGGCCTCGGTCAGCTTCTCGCTCGCAATTTGAAGGGCGATCAGCAGTTGTTCCTTGGCCTGACGTCCCTGCTCGATTTCCGCTAGTCCCGACACCGGAGTTTTCCCGGCAAACGGTTCGGCCGTTTCGGGCGCGAGAACCCTGTAGTAAAGAACACCGCTCACCAGCAGAACCAGACAAGCCGTACACGCTGCGGCTGCCCAGGGGATCCAGGGGGCCCGAAAGAAGTTCGCCAGCCGTGCCGTCCAGGGCATGCGAGCGGTCCGTGAGGTGGCAGGCAGCCGCTTCATAATACCCGGCAGCAGCGTCTCGGGTGCCTCGGTCCTGCCCAAAGTCTTCTTCAGTTCATCCTCGATATGATTCATACCTTCGCCTCTCGGACGTTGAGCTCAGTTTCTTGCGCAGCAGGGCCAACGAGCGGTGCAGGTGGCTCTTGACGGTGTTCACCGGCATCTCGAGCATCGTGGCTATATCGCTCGGGTCCAGGTCCTCCTGGTACCGGAGAATCGTGATCAGCCGAGGAACCTCGGGCAGCGATTCAACCAATCGTTGCAGCCGCCCGGCCAGGAGCGGGTCTCCGTCGTCGGGCTGGACCGCGGCTTCCTCAGCCAGTCGCCAGTCCGCTTCGCCCTCCACATGATCCTTCCTGCTTCGGATGGAGTCGATGCAACGATGCCCTGTCACCTTCCTTAACCAGAACTTCAGGTGAGCCTCAGACTGCACCGACGCCAGGTTCTGGTAAAGGCACAGGAAGACGTCCTGCGCGATTTCCTCCGCCGCGGAGCGGTTACCGAGAAAGTGCAGCGCCATGCTGAAAACCATCGACTGATAGCGGCGTACGATTGCCGCGAAGGCGTCATGATCGCCTGCCGCTGCCGTCCGAACGTTACGCTCGATCTCGGTCATGAGCCCCTGTACTCCGCCAATTCGCCTGCTCACTGACCTATTACGTTCCAGGTCGGAGCGAGAATGCAAATTTGCGTATTGACGATTAGTGAGTGACGATTGACGATTGAAATGCGACCAGAATCGCGTCGAGGAGGACAAAATGGCTAACCCGGAATTGGTCTATGTGATTTACATCGCCACGAGCCCCGATAGGCTCTGGGCGGCGCTCACGCGCGGGGAGCTCACAAAGCAATACTGGTATGGGCGCCGGCTTGAATCAGACTGGACGGTCGGCTCGCCGGTCCGCTTTTACGACCGCGACACGCAGAACGTGTCCGATAGCGGAGAGGTGTTGGAGTATCAGCCACCGGTCCGGCTCGGCTACACCTTCAGGAACGAGTATATCCCCGACGCCCGCGCGCTCGGATATTCGCGGGTG
The DNA here is from genome assembly GCA_003819755.1 of Acidobacteriota bacterium. Classification (GTDB taxonomy): domain Bacteria; phylum Acidobacteriota; class UBA6911; order RPQK01; family RPQK01; genus RPQK01. Next base: position 5,714 of record RPQK01000037.1, read on the forward strand.
GGTTTCACTATCGAGCATCACGAAGGAATGGTGAAACTAACGCTTGTTCATGATCAGTTGCCGAACGAGGACTGGGTGACCGGTTTTCGTGAGGGATGGGCCGCGATCCTTTCATCGCTCAAGACCTTCCTCGAAACCGGGAAGTCGCTGCCCCCGGTCAAAAGCATGGAGGAAAGAGCCCGCGTGCCGGAGGCCAGACCTTCAGAACCTTGAAAGGACCTCAAGGACCTCAAGGACAACAAGGACCTGAAGGACTTGAAGGACAACAAAGAAGATAATCTTGCCTGGGTCCCTGAGGTCCCTGAGGTCCCTGAGATCTTTTCATCCTCACCTTGACTCGTCCCTCTGCATCAACCTAGCCTAATGCCCATGATTACCTTCGTGAGAATCTGGCCTTTTGTTTGTGCTCTCATCTGCTTGGCCGGTCTCCTCCTTGCCCAACCAGACCCGGTCAAAGAAGAGGTTTTTGGGCAGCTTGAGGGCCAGGACGTCAAGCTTTACACGCTCCGCAATGCCAAGGGGATGGTGGTCAAGGTCATGAACTACGGGGCCATCATCACCGAAATTCATGCGGCCGACCGGCAGGGCGGGTTCGCCAACGTTGTCCTGGGATCTGACTCCTTTGAGCCGTATGCCAAGGGCCACCCCGCCGCCGCAGCGGTTATTGGCCGTTTTGCCAACCGGATCGCCAAGGCTCGATTCGTGCTGGATGGCGCGGAATACGGGCTGCCGGCCAACAACGGAGCCAATCACATTCACGGGGGCATCCGTAATTTCGCGAAGGTTCTGTGGAAATCGACCATCCCGAAGCCCGCAGCCACAGGGGAGCGGTCGGTACGGCTGGAGTACCGAAGCGTGGATGGTGAGGAGGGATTTCCGGGCAATCTGGATGTGAGCGTCACCTACACGCTCACCGACAACAACGAATTGCGCCTCGACTATGAGGCGCGAACGGATAAACCGACGGTGCTCAACCTGACCAATCACGCGTATTTCAATCTGGCCGGCTCCGGCGACGTTCTCGGCCACGAAGTGTGGGTGGGCGCCGACCGGTACACGCCGGCTGATACTGAAAGGATTCCGACCGGAGAAATCGCGCCGGTCAACGGAACGCCGCTTGATTTCACGAAACCGACTGTCGTCGGTTTGCGCATAGACCAGCTCAAGCCGGACCCGGGAGGGTATGACCACAATTTCGTCTTGCCGGAGTCGCGGAAGCCGGGGTCGGTTATCGCTCGGGTCTATGAGCCGAAGAGCGGCCGCGTCATGGAAGTGTCGACCACGCAACCCGGCGTGCAGCTCTACACCGGGAACCACATTCGGAACTTCGTGGGTGTGGCAGGGGCGGCTTTCGGAAGGCACGGCGGGATATGTCTGGAGACTCATCATTTCCCTGACTCGCCGAACAAACCGCAGTTCCCAAGTACGACCCTGAGGCCGGGAGAGGTATTCAGCAGCAGCACCACCTACCGCTTCTCGAGCAGATGAAGCGGATCCGTGGCGGAAGTTAACTGATCATTCTTCGGCATTCTTGGATCAAACTCCAAGCATTTGGATGGGAAGTGGCTCGGGCCGCTTCTCCCCGTCTTCGTAACCTTCTCTGGCGTGGCGATTTTGCGTCTAGTGTTAAATGTGGAACGCTGATTGCCTTTATCCTCAACACGCTCGCACATCCAGCTGCAGCGATTCAAGAAATCAGATACCGAACGCCCCAGTAGCCTTGGGGGGGACGAGGGTTCTCGCGGTTAAGGCGCTGGTTTGAGCTTTTCGCCTGAAAGGAGAACACTTGTGAGGAAAATACCTCTGTTTGCAGTGCTTTTGCTTGTCGTGTTGCTCGTGTCTGGGCCGGTTGCGGCCCAGAGTCTCTTTGGTACCGTCAACGGTAAGGTCGTGGATCAGACCAAGCAGGTGGTGCCTGGGGCCACTGTCACCCTGACGAACCAGGAGACGGGCAACACGCGCACACAGGTCACGACGGAGGTCGGGACCTTTAATTTCCCTAATCTGCCACTCGCGAGCTATACCGTCTCGGTTGAGCTTGCTGGCTTCAAGAAAGCCGTCCGCGAAAACGTTCAGAACCGGGCGAATCAGAGCGTGGACGTAACAATGACACTTGAAGTGGGCGGCGTGTCTGAAGTGGTGTCGGTTGAAGCTGGCAGCGAGCTGGTCAATACGAGTTCGCCCCAGCTGGAAGGCTACACAACCAAGAACGTAGCCGATCTTCCGATACCCGACCTGACCGGAAACCCGATCAACCTCGCCATCATTGCACCGGGCACGACCAGTCAACCTGGTGGCGTGGTCGGTGAGGGCGGCTCGATCGGCGGGAACCGGCCGCGCAACAACAACTTTGTGGTCGATGGCGTCGATAACAACGACCCGAGTCTCACCGGCACGCTGTCCCCTGTCATCCAGGACGCCGTGGAGGAGTTCACTCTGCTGACCAACCAGTTCAGCGCCGAATACGGTCATTCGACCGGCGGCCAGTTCATCACGACGACGCGGGGTGGAACCAACGAGATTCACGGTCGCGGTTGGTGGTACAGCCAGAACCGTCACATGAACTCACTGGACAACCTGACTCGGGGAGTGACGCCTTCGGGCTCCGACAAGCCCCGGTATGACTTTAACCGGGTGGGCGGTCAGCTTGGAGGCCCGATTCTGCGTGACAAGTGGTTCTACTTCGGATCTTTCGAGTACCGGAACCTCACCCTGGGTGCAGCTCCCTCCGGAGAGATTCTCGTGCCGACGGCCGGGGGCCTTTCGGCGCTCGACGCCTTGGCTGCAGATCCGGCGAGCGGAGTGAGTCCCACGATGGTGGGGCTGTTCCGTGACTTCGTGCCCCCTGCTCCGGCAGGCGGGCGAACCGTGCCCGTGACGCACGAAGCAACGGGAGCGGTCGTCCCGATTGAAATCGGGCAGTTCGCTGGAACGACCCCGAACTTCGATCGCACCCACCTGTTCTTGATCAGCAGCGATTACCAGACCGGGAATCACCGGATTGCCGGCCGGTTCCATTACAGCCGGAACCGCGGCATCGGCGCGGGCGATTTCCCGGCGGCCACCTTCAACAACGACGAGATCTTCGACACTCGCCGCTTTACGGTGGGTGATGTGTGGTCTGCAACTCCGACCCTGGTCAATGAATTCCGGGTCGGATACAACCGTGCGGTTCAGGACCTCCCCCTTAACCTGCCTGCGGCCCCTAGCGGGACCGACATTTTCGGGAACTACGCGATCAACGATTTGAGCCTCGACATCGGGCCGAACGGCGATCTTCCGCAGAGCCGGATCGAGAACATCTACCAGGCGAGCGATAGTCTCACGCTTATCCGGGGAGCGCATACCTTCAAGATCGGCGGGGAGGTTCGAGACTACATCTCGCCGTCTCGTTTCCTGCCGCGCGAACGGGGCGAGTATAGCTGGACCACGATGGATGCATTCGTCCATGACCAGTTTCCTGACGCCGTCTCGATCAGGGGCGTTGGGACGGACGTCTTCGCGGTGAACCGGATGGCGGGGTACGGATTCGTCCAGGACAGTTGGAAGGTCCATTCGCGTGTGACGGCCGAAATCGGGCTGCGTTACGAGTACACGCAGACGGCGCGTGATAACAAGTTGCAGGATCTGAATGCGCTGGCCAACGTCGCGGACATAAGGAATGAGGTGTACACGCAGGAACTGGTCGACGTGAACGGGCTCGATCCTTCCCTGGTGGGTCAGAACATCTTCAACACGCTCCCTCCCCAGCACCAACAGGCCCTCCTGGATCACGTGGGCAACTCCTTGATCTTCCGCACTCCGGAGACGGATAGCAACAATTTCGCCCCGCGTGTGGGTTTTGCGTGGGACGTCTTCGGGGACGGCAGAACCTCGGTTAGAGCCGGAGCGGGGATCGCTCACGATGTCCTTTATGGCAACCTCGCCACCTTGCAGCTGCCGCCGCAGTTCCAGGCGGAAAACCGGGAAGGCAACGCCTGTCTGCTGACTCCCAGTCCGGCCTGGTGCGGGCTTGTCGGCGCGGGCGGCAATCCGTTTGCCGCCCCGATACGCTTCTCGACGACCGGTTTCATTGAAGGGGGCGCCCTTCTGCCGGTCCTTCCGACCGATGCCTTCACCAGCCAGGCCATTGCCCGCGCTGCAACTCAGGCTTACATCCCCGATGAGACTTCTCCCGAGACCTATACCTGGACGCTTTCACTTCAGCAACAGATGGGTACGGACCACATGGTCGAGGTGCGCTACGTCGGGACCAAGTCTATTCACCTGCCGCTGCAGAACTGGCGAAGCGCCGGTGTGCCAAACCCGGTCAGCCTGCCCCTGTACTCGTCAGAAGCGGAGGCCCTCGCCGCCGATCTGACCGGTACTCCGACCCTGGCCGACTTCGAAACGAACCAGAACCTCCTGCTTGCTCCCTATGGTTTCGGAGGCGTTCTCACTCAGTTCACGCCGGAGGGCAACGTCTGGTATCACGGCGGGTCTGTCCGATTCGAACGCCGGTTTGCGAAGAACCTGACGTTTCAGTCCAGCTACACGTTCAGCAAGACGATCGACATCATCGAGAACGACCTGTTTACCAGCTTTGTCAATCCGCGACGTCCGTTCAACCACCTCAACCCCCTGCAGAACAAGGCCGTCTCCGGGTTGGACCGCACGCACAAGTTCGCGATTGCCTGGTTGTACAATCTGCCGGCTCTGCAAGGTGCCAACCCGATCGTCGCGAACATTCTCGGCGGTTGGCAGATCAACGGGACCTATCTCGCGGAGAGCGGCCAGCCGGTCACGGTCATCTCCCGGCGAGACGTTAACGGCGATTTCGATACAGCCGGAGATACTTCCTTCCTCAATCCCGCGGGCACGGAAAACATCGGCACCGACGTCAGCTTCATTTGTCGTGGAGCGGCCGGCATCTTCACCGCCGGCGCGGCGGAAGGCTGCCTGCCCCCCGGCTCGGCCGAAGATGCCAGCGCCTCGCCGTTCATCGTTGGCTACTTCGCTCAGAACCCGAATGCTCAGTACATCCGGGGCGAATTGGGCGCCGCCAGCGCGAACCTGGGGGTGGTCGGTCGAAATACGGAAAGGGGCCCCGGTATCAACAATTGGAACCTGGGTTTCTTCAAGGAAGTCAACATGGGTGCCGAAGACAGGAAGCTCCAGTTCCGCGCCGAGCTCTGGAATGCGTTCAACCATCCCAGTTACTCCTTCGGCAGCGGATCCGCTCTGAATTTCGAGAGCTTCAGCGCTCCCAACCCGGCGACCACGGTCACCGGGTACGTCACTCCCGGAAGCAACCAGTTCCTGAACAAGACCGCACTGACCGGCAGCCTCGGCCAGGCGCCGTTCCAGCGCGTCGTCCAGCTCGGGCTCAAGTTCATCTTCTAGTCTGCCTTGCCTGAAAGACCTCAAGGACCCCAAGGACCTCAAGGACTCCTCCCGTGGTCCTTGAGGTCTTTCAGGGTCCTTGAGGTTCTTTCGTTACCGCAACACTCTGCCTCCATCGCCCGCACATGCGAAAATTGAATAAAGGAGAGCGCACCTATGCGATGGCGAGGCCGCCGGCTCAGCACTAACGTGGAAGATCGTCGTGGACTATCGATTGGAAAAGGAGGCGCGGGCCTCGGTTGCGGGGGACTGCTGCTCCTCCTGGTGATTTCTCTGATCACCGGAGTCAACCCACTCGAACTGCTTAACCAGGTTCAGGAACCCGACCAGGGCGGCTATAGTGAGACCGATCGGACCACCGCCCCCCAGCAGAATGACGAAATGAGCCAATTTGTCCGCACGGTCCTCGCGGACACGGAGGAGGCCTGGCAACAGACCTTTCAGCAAATGGGGCGCCGATACGAAGAACCGACCCTCGTCCTCTTCTCGGGCAACGTCCAGTCTGCCTGCGGCTTTGGCTCGGCTGCCGTCGGGCCCTTCTATTGCCCTGCAGACGGAAAAGTGTATCTCGACCTCTCGTTTTTCCAGGCGCTCGACCGCCGCTTCGGGGCGCCCGGCGATTTTGCTCAGGCTTACGTGATTGCCCACGAGGTCGGGCATCACGTTCAGAATCTTCTTGGCATTTCCGAACAGGTTCATCTCCAGCAGCAGCGGGTCAGCCAGCAGGACGCTAATGAACTGAGCGTTCGGCTCGAGCTGCAGGCCGACTGTCTGGCCGGTGTCTGGGGCCACAATGCGAACCGCTCTCGACAGTTGCTTGAAAGCGGGGATGTCGAAGAAGGGCTCAACGCCGCGGCCGCCATCGGAGACGATGTCCTGCAACAGCGTGCCGGGGGAAGGGTGGTTCCCGAATCGTGGACGCACGGATCGTCAAAGATGCGCGTCGAGTGGTTCCGCCGTGGTCTTCAGGCCGGGAACCCCAGCGTCTGCGATACTTTTGGCTCGGGCGGTGTCGGCCAGACGGAATAAGTTATCCTCCGTTCCGTTCGAACAGGGACAATCTTCTTGACTCCTGCCTCTGTCCTCCAATAGTCTATCTACGGTAGGCGTCCTATGGGAAAGAACAGCTCACGTTCCGAGATACCTCCCGGCACTCTGTACATGCTGATTCTCAAGACTCTGGTCCGGCTCGGGCCGATGCACGGCTACGGGATCGCGCAATACATTCAGCAAGTATCGGACGAAGTCCTCCAGGTCGAAGAAGGCTCTTTGTACCCGGCTCTGCAGCGCATGCTGGTGAAGGGATGGGTCGAGGGCGAGTGGGCTCAGTCGGAGAATAACCGAAGGGCACGCTATTACCGGCTAACTGCGGCCGGGCGAGAGCAGTTGCAGCAGGAAGTGTCGGAGTTCCATCGGGTCATGCAGGCGATTAACCGCGTGGTTGAGCCCGCCTGAAGGAGAAACGGCCTATGCCTGGCTTTGTCTCCACTGCCTGGCGCAGACTGCGGTACCTGTTCCATCGGGAACAGCTCGATCAAGAGCTCGAGGAAGAGCTTCGGTTTCATCTGGAGATGAAGGTCCTCGAGGGGAGGGAAGCGGGAGCTTCGCTGGAAGCCGCCCGACAGGCGGCGTCGAGGAGGTTTGGAAACGCCACCCGAGTCATGGAAGAGTCCCGAGAGGCTTGGGGTTGGGCGCCTGTCGAACGCGTTGCGAAGGACGTGCGCCTGGCGTTGCGAAACCTACGGCGGCATCCCGTCTTCGCCGTCGTGGTGCTGCTCGTTCTGGCCCTCGGAATAGGTGCGAATACGGCGATTTTCAGCGCCGTGAACGGGATCCTGCTTCATCCTTTCCCGTTTCCCGAGCCTGATCGAATTGTCTCTGTTCACACCTATCACGTGAGCGGTGAAAACAGCGGGGCCGGGTATCGGTGCTACCTTGACTGGCGGGATCAAAACTCGGTTTTCGAGGAAATGGCGATTGTCCCCTGGGTGGGCAGTTACACGCTGACCGGCAGCGGGGAGCCGTCGCGAATCCGCGGTGGGTTTACGACTTGGGGCTTTCTGAAAGTCTTGAAGGTCGAGCCGGTACTCGGCCGGTTTTTCAGCACGGACGAAGACGTTCAAGGTGGCCCGGCGGTTCTGCTCCTCAGTTATTCCGCATGGCAGAGCCGATTCGGAGCACGCTCGGATGTTCTCGGCCGGACCTTGGTCCTGGATGAGAAGAATTATTCTGTCATTGGCGTTCTCCCGCCCGGCCTCATCTTTCCGGGTGTGAGCAGCTTCGAATTCCTCGCCCCCCTGCACGAGAATCCTCGGAACAGCCGGAATCAGCACCAGTACGGGGTGATCGCCCGGCTCAAGCCGAGAGTGGAAGTCGGGGACGCCCAAGCCGAATTGAGCGTTATCGCCGCCCGGCTGGAGAAGCAGTACCCGGAGACGAACACCGGATGGCGGATTCGAGTCAGCAGACTGAGCGAGGAACTGGCCGGCGAAGCGGGCTCGTCCATCACGGTTCTGTTTGTCGCGGTCGTATTCGTCCTGCTGATTGCCTGTGCCAACGTGGCCGGCGTGCTTCTGGCCCGGGCGTCCGGGCGAGCGCGGGAGATGGCGGTCAGGGCGTCCCTCGGGGCGAACCGGTGGCGCCTGGCGACGCAGCTCCTGACCGAGGGCCTGGTTTTATCCGTGACCGCGAGCTTGCTTGGACTACTCGTTGCCCGTTGGATAATCCAAATTATGCTGGCCGCGGCCCCTTCCCAGGTAGGGCTGGAAGGCGCGCTGCGTATGGACTGGCGGGTCCTTGTCTTCTGTCTGGTCTTGGCGGGGTTGACCGCACTGATCTTCGGCCTGGCCCCTGCGTTGTATGGGTCGAGGACCGACCTGAGCCTGACGCTGAAGGGCGGGGGGAGACCGGGTGGCAACCCGTCGCGTTCTCGTTTCCTTTCAGGATTGATAGTCATCGAAGTGGCTTTCTCCCTGGTGTTGTTGGTCGCGGCCGGTTTACTGGCGAAGGACTTCATCCTGCTGATGCGGGTTGATACAGGTATCCAGCCGGACGGAGTTGTCACCTTCGGCCTGGACCCTCCCTACGCCAAGTACTCCAGGCCTCGGATGCTCTCTTTCTACGAGCAGCTGTTGTCCGAATTGAAATCGAGGGAGGGAGTGGAGGGGGCTGCGGCTATCGACACACTGCCGATGGCGGGCGGCTACAGCGGCAGCGGTTTTCTTATAGAAGGAAGGCCGAAACCGGCTGACTGGATGGACATGGCCGCGAACCTTCACCATGTGACTCCCGGCTATTTTCGGGTGATGGGGATTCCGCTGCATCGCGGTCGGGACTTTAACCCGGGTGACCGGTTGGGAGCGACTCCGGTGGTGGTTGTCAACAGCGTGCTCGTCAATCGCTTCTTCCCGGTCGAAGACCCGATAACTAGAAAGCTCCTTATTCGAGACAGGTCATTTCAGATTGTCGGGGTGGTCGGGCCGGTCAGGCACAGCGGGCCGGCAGTCCGAACGGAACCCGAGATCTACTTCTCACACGCCCAGGCAGGTTCCTGGCAGATGCACGTCGTGGCGAAGACCCACGCGAGCGCTCGTGCGTTCAATGCCCTTGTCCGCCCGATGCTTGCGGCACGGGACCCGAACCTACTGGTCTTGAACCTGCGGCCGATGGACGAGGTGATCGCGCAATCAGTATCGGGATCGTCGATGATCGTCTCCTTCCTCGGCGGCTTCGCTGCTTTCGGGCTTCTCTTGACGATAGTGGGTATTTACGGGGTCATCGCTTACTCGGTCGGCCAGAGAACGCAGGAGCTCGGAGTAAGGCTGGCGCTCGGATCGCCCTACCGTAATGTTTACTGGCTGGTCCTTCGCCGGGCGGTTCTGCTCGCCGGAACCGGGCTTCTGATTGGAATCCCGGCGGCCTTTGGCTCGTCACGTTTGCTGGCGTCGCTGTTGACGGGGGTGGAGGTGCACGACCTCTCGATTTTCCTGGCAATTCCGTTGGTTCTCTTCGGTGCGGTCCTTCTGGCGAGTTACCTCCCCGCCCGGCGTGCCGCGCGGATCAATCCAATTGAAGCGCTGCGCTGCGAGTAGGGGGACGAGAGCCGGGGGGCTAAAGCGAAAGTGTCGGCAGCCCTGACTTTCGATCCCGGAAACTCCACTTCGCGTCTAATATAGGCGTGTTCAGGAGGGAACTCGATGAGACACGCCACCATTATCACCTGCGCGTCCGCTCTGGTTCTGACCCTTATCTGCTCAGTGCCGATCGCCGGACAGGACAATCGTACAGACCAGCGTTCCAACGCCATCAGTATCCGCGTCACCGAGGTTCCGGTGGATGTGACGGCTGTCGATGGGAATGGGCGACCGGTGACCGACCTGGAGCGAGCGGATTTCGTCTTGTTCGAAAACGGTGTCGAACAGTCGATACTCCATTTTGCCCCTGTATCGTACCGGTCCCAATCGCAGCTCCCGGGGGTCGTCGCCGGAAAAGAGCATTTTCCGGCCGGGATACAGCCCCCGGAGCATCGAACATTCCTGATCTTCGTTGGACGTGGTCGGCATTATCGTGTGGGCGCTTTGCCGAAGCTGATTCATTTCGTAAAAGAGCAACTGGCGCCCGCCGATACGGTCGCCGTCATGGCCTACAACCGCGCGTCGGACTTCACGACCGATCACAAGTCGGCCGCCCGAATCCTCGAGAAATATGCACAAATCAGCCCCGACATCGAAACGGGATTAATGACGAGAAACACCGGACTGGCGGCGGTCTATGGACGCAAGACCCTGCTGAAGCCTTTTCAGTCGCGCATCGACAAGATGTTCGCCGAAAGCGGTGCTGCGTCCCGGCGGTTGGTGCCTGACGGCGCGTCTAAACAGTCAGCCCGGGGAGAACAGGACCGCGACTCGCTCGGCGAATCGGTGCTGGCAGAGAGCCGCGATTTGGCGAAGACGGCACGAGAGTCGGCCCGCCTCAAAGAGCAACAACAACGGTCGACCACAGGCGGAGAGACGAGCGGTGGGGGCGGTCACCAAGTGGAGACCCCGAGCGAGCCCGAAGACTATTTTGATCGCATGCAGCTTGATCTGATGACTGACGGGCTTCCGTTTGACGAATTCATCGGGGTCCGATCCATCACCGAGCAGGACGTCGAGCAGCTTTATGCTGCGATCAGTTACCTGCGGTTCATGGAGGGTGAGAAGCACCTCATTTATGTCAGCGAAGACGGGCTTGCCCTCCCCAGCCTCGAGGACGACCAGGGGCTTGGACGGATCGCCTCTGATGCCCGAGTCCGGCTTCACACGATTCAGACAGCAGGCGCCTTCCTGACCGGCGGAGCCAGTGATTTCGAAGCCTCGTTTGATTCAAACGCACCGAGGGATTGGGGCGGTGGGAGTGCTCCGAGGCAGGCTTGGACTGGCACCACTCTGAAGGCTTTCTCCCTGCAATCGGTGCAGAACATCTCCAACATGACAGGGGGCACCTCTTTCACTCGTGCGGACATCGGGCAGGCGCTGGAGACAACAGATAGGATGACGAGCTTCTTTTACCTGCTCGGCTACGTTCCGTCGAACCGGGAGACAAAAGGCGAGTTTCGTCAGATCGACGTAAGGATAAAGCGGCCGGGAGTTCGACTCTATTACCGGCGCGGATATTTCGCGCGGGACGACTGGAAGACGTACGATCGGGAACAATTCATGACCTACGCCCGCACCACGGCCGCGCTGGGCTACGACGGGCAGCTGCAGGACGTGAAGTTCACGCTCCAGGCAAACTTCGAGCGCGAGGGAAAAGCTCCCGAGGCCCGAGTTCGGATAGTCACACGACTGATGCCGGGTGCCGAGGTGTATGAACAAGCCGGGGATCGCCACAGCGGGAAGTTGCACGTCTGCTATTTTGTGCTCTCCCGGAAGGGGCATCTTGTCGCCGAGATGAGCGACGACGTTACTATGTCGTTAAGCCAGCAGACCTACGAGAAGGTCATGCAAGAGGGCTTGGTGCTTCCGAAAGAGTTAGCAGTCGAGGACAAGGGTGAGGCTCTTCTAGTCAAGCTCATCGTCTACGACCCGAAGAACGACCGCTTGGGCGTGGGCGTAGTCAAGGTGAGGTGACCATCCGTTCAGGACAGTGATTGTCTGTCTCGCCGTTTCTCCTCCCACCCTTACCGGGGTGCGCGCCTCCGGCGTGCGTATTCGAAGCCATACCAATCCTCCTCCGATCCGCAGTTTCTAGAAACACACCATCATACCGTCTGGCGCTGGCCGGGCACGTTGGGTTCTTCGCAGTCTGCCACGCCTCCGGCGTGCGTATTTGAAGCCATACCAATCCTCCTCCGATCCTTGCCCGGTGGCGTTTCGTTGTTGGGTGATGCGCAGTTTCTAGAAACACACCACCATACCGTCTGACGCTGGCCGGGCACGTTGGGTCCTTCGCAGTCTGCCACGCCTCGCGCGCCTCCGGCGTGCGTATTTGAAGCCATACCAATCCTCCTCCGATCCTTGCCCGGTGGCGTTTCGTTGTTGGGGTGATCCGCAGTTTTCTAGAAATACACCACCATACCGTCTGGCGCTGGCCGGCCACGTTGGGTTCTTCGCAGTCTGCCACGCCGGGAGGCGCGGCAGGAGAGTAGCCGGGGGTGGAGCGTTTTTGCGACACCCCCGGATCGACGCCAAAAGCAAGACCCCACCCCGGCAGGGGTGGGAGGAACTTGTCTACCAGATGTACCGCTCGTCGTATTCGACACCGTTCTTTTTCAGGAAATCAACATACTCTTCCTGAAAGGTGCGTCTGCGATGATGTTCTGCCTGGTTCAGGATGTACCTACGGACTCTCTCGCGCTGCGAGGGACTGACTGTGGCGCAGCCGTACCCTTCCTGCCACGTAAACGTAGGACTGATTCTCTCGTCATGAAGCCAACGTGAAGAACCGCGCTTCACCTCCATAACGACATCAGATAGCCGGTGAGTGGGTTTCAAGCTCAGCAAGAGATGCGCATGATCGCGACTTCCGCCAATCTCCAGCGGTACGCCGTCCAGGGAGCAAACGCAACCACCGAGGAAGGCGTGCCGGTCCGGGGCCCAGGAATCGGAGATGAACGGATAGCGTTCCTTTGCTGCAAAGATAAGATGGTAGAGCAGAATGGTGTGTGTCGAAGGCATACGGACCCTCCTCCCACCCCTGCCGGGGTGGGGTTTTGCTTTTGGCGTCGATCCGGGGGTGTCGCAAAAAACGCTCCACCCCCGGCTACTCTCCTCGCGCGCCTCCGGCGTGCGGTCTGGCGCTGCTCGGCCGGATTTCCTCGCGCGGCTCCGGCGTGCGGTCTGGCGCTCTTGGCGTATGTCGTCCTTCTCACAGTCTCCGCCGCCGCTGTCCGCCGGCCGCTGGCGGGCCGGCGGTGCCGGCCCAGGCGGACCGTGCGGCGATACCGTTTTTCGAGGCGTAGCCTCGGATAAGATCGATGATCCGTCCACCGTAATCCTGAATCTTCTTCTTCCCAAAACCGGGTATCTGCTGAAGGACGCCCGGCTCAATGGGTCGCCAGCGGGCCAGTTCCCGCAAAGTCGCATCGCTGAGGATGACGTAAGCGGGCACATTTCTCGCTCGGGCAATCGTTGAACGCAGTTGTCGGAGCTCCTCGAAAAGCTCCCGGTCAACATCCTTCCAGGAGACGTCCTCCCTGCCTGGTCGCGCCTCGCTCTTCTTGGCAACCCTCATAAGCCGTGGAGTGTGCTCGGACTTCAGGATCTGGCGACCGGCTGGCGTCACACGCAGAACCCCGAAATCTCCGGTTCTTTCCAGGGCGCCAAGCAACGTGAGTTGCTCAATCAGATCTCGTACTTCATGCTTCGTCAGGTCCCCGAGGAGTCCGTACGTACTGAGCTGGTCGTGTCCGTTTGCCAGGATTCGCTGTTCTCTGGAGCCGATCAAGACCCCAGCCGTGTATTCCGCGCCGAACACTTCGCGCTGCCTGATGACGGAGGAGAGTATCTTCTGTGCGACGACGAGGGAGTCAGTGACCGGTTCGAGATCTTCCAGGCAGACGTCGCACGCCATGCAGTTGAGTCGGTCGAGCCGTTGCCCGAAGTACTGGGAAAGACTGCGGTGTCGGCACTGGTACCCGGTCGAGAAGGAGTAAACGTCGCTCAGTTTGCGCAAGTGGATGTCCAGGGCTTGCGTACTTTCCGCGTTTTCGAGAATGAACTTCCAGGTGTGGTAGTCCCCCGGGGAAAACAACAGGACACACTCGGCTCCCAACCCGTCACGGCCGGCCCGGCCGGTTTCCTGCTGGTAGTGCTCAAGCGATTTCGGCATGCCGGAATGGATTACGAACCTCACGTTCGACTTATCTATACCCATGCCAAATGCGACCGTGGCTACGACGATGTCGGCCTCTTCGGCGACGAATGCCTCCTGATTTCGTTTGCGGTCGGCATCGTCCATTCCCGCGTGATAGGGGAGGGCCCTGTAACCCAGCTCCTGCAGCCGCTCACATAGGTCGTCGACGTCTTTCTTTCGAATGCAGTAGATGATCCCGGATTCTCCGCGGTGACGATCGAGGATCTGGCGTACTTGTGAGAGCAGATCATACCGGCGCTCGAGACGAAACAGGAGGTTCGGGCGGTCGAAGCGCCCGATCAGGACCAGAGGGTCGGCAAGCTTGAGCTGAGCGCGAATATCCTGCCGGACTCGCTCGGTCGCAGTCGCCGTGTAGGTTCCAATCGGGATGCCCGGCAATGCGTCCCGCAGCGCGCCCAGTTGCCTGTACTCCGGCCGAAAGTCGTGCCCCCACATACTGACGCAATGGGCTTCGTCAATGGCCACCGATGAGATCCCCAGCGGGCGGACAAAGTCGAGGAACCCGGGGTTGAGGAGTCTCTCCGGCGAAACATAGAGGATTTTCAACTGATTCGAGCGGAGGCGGACGAACAGCTCGCGGCGCTCGGCCTCGGTCATGCTGCTGTCGATTCGGCCGGCCGGGGCCCCGACCTCCGCCAAAGCGTCCACCTGGTCCTTCATCAGAGACAGGAGGGGCGAGACGACGACGGTCAAGCCGGGGAGGACAAGCGCGGGTATCTGGAAGCACAGCGATTTGCCGCCGCCCGTCGGGAGTACCACAACCGTGTCCTTCCCGGAACAGATGGCCTGAATCGCCTCCCGCTGGAGCGGCAGGAAGGCGGTGTATCCCCAGTAACGCGTCAGTGCTGCCTGGATCGCCTCGGTCATTTCGTCCCTATACAAATAACGCGGAAAGGGGGAAATCTACGAAGGAAAATTTCGGGAAGGGGCGGAGGGGCGGAGGGGCAAAGGGGCAGAGGGGCAGAGGGGCAAAGGGGCAGAGGGGCAGAGGGGCAGAGGGGCAGAGGGGCAGAGGGGCAAAGGGGCAAAGG
>RPQK01000038.1 GCA_003819755.1 Acidobacteriota bacterium
AAACGCGCGGTCAACCCGTACACACGCGGGGTTTCGATACAGCGCAAAAAGCGCGCCACTCAACCGCCGCGGCTGGTTGCACCGACTTCGCTCTCGGTACGGCCGAAAAAGTAAATGAAATGGCATTGGGCGTCTCGCCTGCACTGGGGCAAGGGGCGTCCCGCCCCGTTCGCGCCGCCTCCACAATCGATCTTGCTAGCGGCGCGGACGGGGCGGGACGCCCCTTGCCCCAGTGCAGGCGAGACGCCTGCGCTCCCAGCGGACGCCTCCGCCTTCGGGGTCCTCAGCGCTCCTCTCGCGCACCCGTGCTGAGATCGCCACCGCCCCCCCGCCCCGTGTTGCTTGTGGACTCGTCATCAAACCAGCTAGAATGGGCTACCGATGGACCAAGGACTGACAGTGCTTCTGACTACCGCGGTGGGAATAGGCTTTCTTCATACCCTCATCGGGGTCGATCATTCCCTGCCGTTCGTGGTTCTGGGCCGGGCCCAGGGCTGGTCAGTTCGAAAACTGTCCGCCATTACTCTCCTGTGCGGCGCCGGACATGTGCTCTCCTCGATCGTCCTTGGTTTCCTGGGCATCGGTCTTGGGGTGGCAGTTGAGCGCCTGAAGTGGATCGAAACCGGCCGCGGGACTATCTCCGCCTGGCTTCTGATCGGATTTGGCCTGGCCTACGCGTCTTGGGGCTTGTACCGATTCTTGAGGAATCGGCCCCATCGACATGTCCACTTTCACGAGGATCACCAGAAACACGCCCACGAGCATCAGCATCAGCGGGAGCACCTGCATCCGCATCAGCTTAACCGCCGGGCCCTGACCGTCTGGGCTCTCTTCATCGTTTTTGTGTTTGGTCCCTGTGAGCCGCTTATCCCGCTGCTGATGGTGCCGGCTCTCCAGCATCAGTGGGCGGGGGTTGCACTCGTGGCTCTCGTTTTTGGATTCACCACTATCGCGACGATGCTGCTGGTGGTTCTCGCCGGTTTCTACGGCCTGAGGCCGTCCTTCTTCGCCCTGTTTGAACGGCACGTTCACCTGGTGGCCGGCCTGATGATTGCTGCCAGCGGAATTGCCATTAAGGCGTTCGGAATCTAAATCACTACAATGAAAAGCGACATCGAAGACCGAGAATTGTCGAGACTCGGCGATATCGATCCTCAGGTGTTCCGAACCTTTGGGTATCGGATCATCGATTGGGTAGCGGACTATCTGGAGCATCCCGAGAAGTACCCAGTGCTCGCGAACGTCGTCCCCGGAGAGATTCGATCCCAGTTGCCTGCGGTCCCTCCGGAGCAGCCCGAACCAATGTCGACGATCGTCGATGACGTCGAGCGAATAATCGTTCCCGGTCTGACCCACTGGAATCACCCGGCCTTCATGGCGTACTTCGGCACGAGCGGCTCGGTGCCCGGGATTCTCGGAGAGCTGCTATGCTCTGCCTTCAACGTCAACGCCATGCTGTGGAAGACGTCTCCGGCGGCGACCGAGTTGGAGGAAGTAGCCCTCGACTGGCTCCGGCAGATGATCGGCCTTCCGGCGGGCTTTTCCGGCATTATTTACGATACGGCTTCGGTATCCACTCTCCACGCTGTAGCGGCCGCCCGGGAAGCGGTCCCCGGACTCAACTCCCGCGAGCTCGGATTGTCCGGCCGCTCGGATGCCCCGCGTCTTCGCCTGTACGCCTCCGAACAGGCCCATTCCTCTGTTGAAAAGGCCGCCATCACGCTCGGAATCGGACAGGCTGGTTTCAGGAAGATTCCCGTGGACAGCGAGTTCCGAATGGTACCAGAGGCGCTTCAGCAGGCTGTCGAAGACGACCGCAAAGTGGGGTGGACACCCTTCTGCGCGGTCGCGACTGTCGGTACAACCTCGACGACGAGCGTGGACCCTGTCCCGGCCATCGCAGACATTTGCCGCAAGCACAGTATCTGGCTGCACGTCGACGCCGCGTATGGCGGGGCGGCGGCTACGATTCCCGAAATGCGTTGGATCATGGAGGGTTGTGACCGGGCTGATTCCCTCGTGGTGAATCCTCACAAGTGGATTTTCACGCCGATGGATCTGAGCGCTTTCTACACCCAGCGAATGAACGTGCTGAAACAAGCCTTCAGCCTGGTTCCTGAATATCTGAAGACCGGGCAGGACGCCTCTGTCCGCAACATGATGGACTATGGGGTGCAGCTGGGCCGCCGGTTCCGCGCCTTGAAGCTCTGGATGATCATCCGCACTTACGGGCGCAGCGGCATCGAAGCTCGGATCAGGGAACACATGCGCCTGGCGCGGATGTTCGCCAGTTGGGTTGAGGAAGATCCGGCTTTCGAGCTTCTGGCCCCGGTGCCGTTCAGCACTATCTGCTTCCGGGCTTTGCCAACCGGAAACAGCGATGATGGCGACCGGTTGAATGACGCGCTGCTCAGTGCCGTGAACGCGACCGGCGAGGTTTTCCTGTCCCACACACGCCTTCACAACAAGTTCACCATCCGAATGGCGATAGGGAATATCCGAACCGATGAAAAAGTGGTCCGTCGAGCGTGGGAACTGCTGAAGGCGAATCTGGACCGCCTGCGAGGCGAGAACAGCCGCTAATCGGTTCGGTGCGGAAAGAACCGGTAGCTGTAAAAGGCACCGACGACCACCAATAGAGCCCCCCACCAGATTGCGGCGTGCAAATGGCCCAAGACCGTGTCACGTGCGGGTGGATAGAAGTAGTGGTATACCCCCATCCCGGAAATGAGCACTCCGTAAATCAGAAGAATCAGACCAATAAAGAACCAGATCGATATTCGTGCTTCAGTCATGACACGCCCGGATGGATTCTACATTTCCCGATCCGCGCTTGGCAACGGCCTAATCGCTTTCTGTTTGCCTCTTTGCTCAAAAGCCCGAAATGTTGCAAAGTAAGAGGAACGCGTCTGCATTCTTCAACTCAAGAACTTGGAGCCGATCATGCCAAAGCTGACAGTCGAGGGGTTCGGAACGGTGGATGTGCCGGCCGGCAAGCGCCTGGTCCTGGCAATCGAAAGGGATCTCGGGGTCGACATTCTGCACGCTTGCGGAGGAAACGCTCGCTGCACAACCTGCCGCGTTGAGTTTCTTGAGGGTGAGCCTCAAGTTATGACAGCGGCCGAGAAATCCAAGCTGGCCGAAAAACAGCTGAGTGGAGTGCGCCTCTCCTGCCAGATTACGTGCACTGAGGACATGAAGGTCCGGGCCATCAGCCGCCTGGAAGGCAGCGGACGACCCGACGCCGGACCCGAGCCCGCGGTTGAAATAACCCCTCCGGCTCAATGGGTGAGTCGCGATTAACTCTGCCTCAATTGTCAAATTTTCTCGGTCTGCCAAGGGTGGTCTGCCAAGGGACATTCCATGGAAATCATTGAAAATGTCTTAGGTCGGGGTACGTTGTACGGGGGCCGTCAGGAGAAGATCGGAGAGGTAACCTACGACCTCATTGTGTTCAAGCGCGAATCAGAGAACGGGATCGCGGGAAGGCTGACGTGTTCCGTGGAGTGTCTTGTCAAGGCCCACCAAAGCCGGAGGCTGACTTTGCACCTGGTTGACGGACGGAAAGTGAAGATCGCTATCAACCGCGTGGATTTCCGCGTAGGCACTGCGGATTTCAAGGGGACTGGCTGGTTCTTCTGACGTTCAAGAATGCTGGAAAGCCCTGACCAGGGCGGAGGTTTCCCGGGCAGCACGGACCGGGTCACCGCCAATCGCCGTTTCATCCGAGAGCACGATTCCGGCGTAGCCGCGGCTGACCAGATCGTAAAGATGGCAGACTTCAGTCCGGGTAGGTTCCCGGTGTGACGTCAGGTGTTCCATCACTTGCCCCGCCATCAGGACCGGCCTATTGAGTGAACGCGGGGTAATGGAGGAGATCCACTTCGCCATTGGCGCCGGCCCGATCTGTGCCCCTAGATCCCCCCGGCAAATCCAGACCGATTCCACGCGTTCGGATATCGCTTCGAAGTTCGGCAGAGCTTCGGCTCGTTCAATTTTCCCTACGACCGGGCTATGAGGCGCCAAGTGGCGCACCCAATCAGCCTCATGCCCGTCTTTCATGAAGGATATTGCGCAACCTGTTCCGCTCGACCGACCCGCCAGCCGGCAAATCTCTTTGTCGAATTCCCGGAGCCCCCTGAGATCCACCGGGTGCTGAGCAATGTTTATGCCCTTGCGCGACTTCAACAGGCCGCCACTCAGCGTGCGGGTGACGAGTGATCGATCCGTTTTCTCGAGTATCTGAAAACGAAGCCGGTCATCGTCGACACTCATGACGTCCCCGGGTCGTGCTTGCTCAACAAGCTCGGCGTGTTCCATCGGTAAATCGGTGACGTTAGAAGGCTGGATCGCGAAGATAACCTCCTGATTGACGGTTACCTGGCGCTCCGGAAACGTGCCAAGGCGCATCTTGGCACCCTGAAGATCAAGAACGATCGGGAGGGTGTCGCTGAACGACCGGACACGACGGACCAGAGCTTCGACACTGTCGAACGCCATGTGCGCCGTGTTGAGGCGAAACGTCGAAGCACCGGCATCGATCAGCGGTTCAATCAGTTCGAGCGAGGCAGGCCCGAGCGTCACGATGAGTTGGAAGGTGTTGGAGATCAAAGAAGGACCTCAGGCGGGTGGGGCATCCGAGGCCTTGCCGTTCCGCCGCACTCCCGCCCTTCGGGCAGGCGGTCGTTGAGTCCGGCGCGACGACAGGTATCTTTCAACTTGTTGAAAATGATCCAGCATCGCCGCCCTTGCCTTGTCGATATCCCTGCCGCGCAACGCTTCCAGGATACCTTCGTGTCGTTTGAGGTTGCTCCCCGGGTAGTCGCCCGGGAAGATCCGCCTGCTCACCTGGATAGACCGGCTGACGAGCTCCGTCAGGAAATGCGCGAGATGAACGTACAGGAGATTACCTGTCATCTCGGCCAGGATCTGGTGAAACCGCTGGTCCGCAGCCCGGTAACGTGAAAACTGCTCCTCGGTCTGGCAGGAGACGTCGGAGCGCATCGCCTGAAGGCAGAGGGCTAGATTGTGAAGCTCGTCTTCGCTTGGGGACAGAACAGCCTTCTCCACAGCCCAGACCTCGAGGATCTTTCTTACGTCGATGATGTCGGTCAGGGGCAAGAGGTTCTTCTCGAGAACCTCGTCGATCGGTTCGCGTACGGAAGTGGGAATTGCCGTGCAGACGTAGTTGCCGCTCTTGGAGCGACGTTCCAGATAGCCCTTCGCCTCCAGCCGGTTCAATGCCTCGCGTAGAGTCGGACGGCTGATGCTCAGAGTCTCAGCCAACTCCCGCTCGGGAGGCAGCGCAGACCCGGGCGAGAAATGCCCCTCGAATATCAGCGCAACGATCTGCCTGAACGTCTCGTCCGACCGCCTCATTCCAATGTTCTTCCGACCTGGAAGGTCCACGCGTTTCGACATAGCCAGTTCCCGCCCGAGAAAACCGCGCTAATAATAACAGACGTGCGAGTCGAAGGATGAAGGAAGAAGGATGAAGGATGAAGAAATGACTGCACCGAATCTAACCTTCAGCGACTATCGTATAGTAAAGAATTAGAGAAAAGGCCATGGACATACTGACCGATACTCTTCGTAATCAGTTGCTGGATCGAAGAGAGCGACTGGACAGCGTGATTCGAAGGTCCCCCGACGAAAACCTGCTCGGGCTCCTCAGGCAGGTGGACGCCGCTCTGGAGCGGATCGACCACGGCAGCTTCGGAATCTGTGAAGTCTGCCAGGGGGCAATTGAAGCGGACCGTCTTCTCGCCAATCCTTTGGCTCGGACTTGCCTCGAGGATCTGGACAAGCAAGAGCAGGCCGCACTGGAGCGGGATCTGGAGCTGGCGGCCCAGGTCCAATGGAACTTGTTGCCTCCCCGGCATCAGCAGCTCGACGGTTGGGAAGTCTGTTTCGACTACAGGCCGTTTCGGGTAGCGAGCGGGGATTACTGCGACGTGATTGCCGGACGTGACAACCTGAACGTGATTCTGGGCGACGTATCCGGCAAGGGCGTGGCGGCATCTATGCTCGTCGCCAACCTCCACGGACTCTTCCGAACCCTTTTACCCGACGGAACCAACCTCGCCGCGTCCGTGGGACGGGCCAACCGCATTTTCTGCGAGAGCACAATGGCCTCTCATTACGCAACCCTTTTGCTGATGAGGGCTGACCAGGCAGGGAGTGTGACGCTTGTGAACGCCGGGCACTGTACGCCGTACGTGATGAGCGAGAATTCCGTCCGGCCGCTACCGTCCACGAGTCTCCCGCTGGGCGTTTTCGCTGAGGCGAGCTTCCAGGTCACCGACGTGACCCTGGAACCCGGCGATCGGCTCTTCGCTTACACCGACGGCTTATCGGAGGCGAGGAATAGCCTCGATCAGGAGTACGGGGCGGTGCGGCTCGAGAACTGGCTGACATCCTGCGGCAGCATGTCATCAGACGAGTTGCTGAAAGCCTGCCTGAACGATCTCGACGCTTTCCGCTGCGCCGACGGAGTCAACGACGATTTGACCGTGCTGTTGTTGAAGCGCCGGGCGTGAAAAGCGCCCGCCGTGGCGCGAGCGCCGCGGACCGAAGGCTCGCTGGCTCGCGGAAAGACACCTTCACAGTGTCACCGGTTTTGAACGTAGACCGCATTCACGTGCCAGGGCAGGTTCGGCAGGAGTTTGTGCCGATACAGGAACCCTCGGAAGGGGGACGTTTCGACCAGGAAGACGAAACGGAAGGCGCATTGCCGAAGGTACGAGTCCACTTCCCAGAACAGCGGTTTTCCCACGTGCATCGCCCGGAAAGAAACCTCGACGTGGATCAGCTTCACGTTCTTCAAGATCGATGCCGCTCCGTGTAAGACCTTAAGTTCGGCCCCCTCGACATCTATCCAGAGGATATCGGGCGGCTGTCGATCGGTGAAGTAAGAGTCCAGCGTAATCGTCTCGACGACGATCTCCTCCTGCGCGATATGCCCGCGCCGCTTGGTGTATTTCGGGTTAATCCGGAAAAGCGACGAACACCCGATGTCTTTGTTCTCGGACCGATCGAGATTAACGGGGTAGAACGCCGCCGAGCCGTTGCGATCGCTGGCCGCTACCTGGCTAAAGGCGATCTTGTCTACTCCGTATTCCGCCTGCAGCGGGGCCAGGTTTTCGCGACACCTGGCAGCCGAGGCCGGGTTCGGTTCGAAGACATGAAGCCTTGCCCCGCCCAACTGCCCGAGCAGGAAAATGCCTTCCGAAGCGTCCCGGCTCCCGATATCGCAGATGATCGGGCTCTTGATCCCCAGACTCTTGGCGAGTTCGAGGAACTTCGGATCGACGTCACAGGAGGAGCTTTCAACCCGTTCTTGGATCATCTTCAGGGCTTCGCACACTATCAATAGTCCTTCAGTTCAGTCAACCGGCATGAAAAAGGGGAGATAAAAAAAAGGCGGCTTTGAAAGCCGCCTTTTCCGGGAGGGAGTAACCCGTCGAAACTTTCGAGAAGAACGTTCTTACTAAGGTTGCACGAATGATAGCAGGCCCCCGGCAGCCAGCCAATCAGAGGAATCAGGTAATTGTTGTCGGATAAAGCCGCACCGACTTGTAGCCGGTTTCGGACGAAAAGATGACTAAAACCTTTCGTTCGAATAGACTGACGACTTCGGACATGCAGACATTCATTCGTTGTTGCCTTCTGCTGGCGATTACCGCAACCCTGGTATCCGTCTTCTTGTCCGGAGTCTTCCTGGGTCTCGCTTTTCTTGCCTGGGTCTACCAGGGCTTCGCCAAGCCGGCGGCGCCGATCCGTTGGCCGGGTTATTTCCCGTTCGTGCTCGCTTTCATGCTCGCCGCTCTCCTCGCCATGATCGTTTCAGAAGACATGCTGGAAAGCGCACACTACGTGAGGAAGTTCGTCCATTTCTTCGCGATCTTGCTCGTCTTCAATTACTTTGACCGCCGCTGGGTGAAGCTCACAACGTGGGGGGTCTTTGTCGCGGCCGCGGTGAGCGGGTGCATCGGAACCTACCAGTATTTCGTTCTACGTAAAGTCGAGCTCCTCGACCGAGTCACCGGATTCATGAGTCACTGGATGACCTTCGGGGGACAGATGATGATCGTGTCTATAATGCTGGCGGCCTTTCTGGTCAGCCTGTTTCCTCCTTGGGGAAGCCTGCGCGCCGCATGGGCACGCGCTAATCGACATGTCTGGCTTTGGGCCGCCCTCTTGCCGCTCCTCTTGTTCGTCTTGGTCCTCAGTATGACTCGCAGCGCTTGGGTGGGCGCCGGTCTCGGCCTCCTCCTCATCGGCGCAGTCAGGACTTACCGGCTGGCGCTGGTCGGTATTCTGCTCATCGTCGTCGCGTGGGCGGTGCTCCCCGAAAGGCTCAGCGAGAGGGTCAAGTCCAGCTTTGACCCGGCCGACACGACGAACCGGGTGAGGGTGGAGTTGTGGAGAACCGGGTTGAACGTCGTTCGGTCCCATCCCTACATGGGGATCGGCCCCCGAATGGTACCCCGCACTTTTCGACATTATCGCGTCAGCAACGAGTTCCCCGACTGGGCCTATCAGCACCTGCACAACAACGCGGTTCAGGTCGCTGCAGAGATGGGGCTGTTGGGTCTGGCGGCTTGGTTTTCCATCTGGCTGAAACTCGCCTGGGATCACGTCCGGTTCCTGAGGAAGGCACGCCAGGCGGAGGACCGTCAGCTTTTTGCGACCTCCATCGGGGCGCTGGCGAGCCTTCTGGCCTTTCTCGCGGCCGGTCTTTTCGAATACAACTTCGGCGACTCCGAGATTCTCTTTTTGCTGCTCTTTGTCGTGACCGCGCCGTATATCTGCGCCTATGAAAAGACCACAAAGACCTCAACGACCTCAAGGACCGAGTAGATGCCTGGTCTTGGAGGTCGTTGAGCTCGTTGAGGTCCTTGAGGTCCTTGAGGTCCTTGTGGCTATCACACCAAACCCGCGTTAAGATTTAAGGTGAAATCAGGAAGGACAAAGGGAGAGGCCCTATGAAGAGCATCCGTAGAAGAGAATTCATCAAGGCTGTTTCAACTGTGGCGGCCGCTTCGAGTTTCCCGGCCATCGTTCCGGGATCGGCTCTCGGGTTGAATGGGACGACGGCACCCAGCAACCGGATCGTTATGGGCTGCATCGGGGTAGGCGGACAGGGCACGTTCAACATGAAAGCCTTCATGTCGGAGCCCGATGCCCAAGTGATAGCCGC
Source organism: Acidobacteriota bacterium (assembly GCA_003819755.1). Taxonomy (GTDB): domain Bacteria; phylum Acidobacteriota; class UBA6911; order RPQK01; family RPQK01; genus RPQK01. Next base: position 9,203 of record RPQK01000038.1, read on the forward strand.
TTGCGACGTTGACAAGGAACATCTGGAGAAGGCTCGCCTGGCCATCAACGAGAAGTATGCCAACCAGGACTGCAAGACCTATAACGACTTCCGGGAGTTGATTGCGCGAGACGATATCGACGCCGTGACAGTCTGCACTCCGGACCAGTGGCATGGCCTTATCGCCATAGCCGCTGCGAAAGCCGGAAAGGACATCTACTGCGAGAAACCGTTGACGAATACTATCGCGGAGGGGCGCGCTCTCTATGAGACTGTCCGTCGCTATGGCCGGGTTTTGCAGACAGGGAGCCACGAGCGCTCTCGCCCGAACGCCCGGTACGCGTGTGAACTGGTCCGTAATGGGCGGATTGGCAAGCTGCACACGATCTGGATCAACCTCCCCTGCAACGACCCGCACCATATCGAAGTTCAGCAGGACGTCGGCCCGCACCTGCCAGAGCCTGTGCCGGAAGTACTCGATTACAACATGTGGCTGGGCCACACTCCCTGGGTTCCATACACTCCCAAGCGTTGTCATTTCAGATGGCGGTTCATCCTGGATTACGGCGGGGGTGAGATGACCGATCGGGGCGCCCACATCATCGATCTGGCACAACTGGGGAACGGCACCGACGAGACCACCCCGATTGAACTGGATGGCCGAGGAGAAGTCCCGCCCGGAGACCTCTACAATGCTTTCTTCAACTACAAGTTCGAGTGCAAGTACGCGAATGGCGTCCGCATGATCGGAACGACTGCCACGCCCCGCGGCCTGAAGTTTGAAGGGACGGACGGGTGGATTTTCATTCACATTCACGGCGGTAACCTGGAAGCCGAGCCGAAGTCCTTGTTGAGAGAAATCGTCGGACCCGACGAAATTCAGCTCGGACGCAGCCCGGGTCATCACCGTGACTTCCTGAACTCAGTCCTCACGAGGAAAAAGCCGATGGCGCCGGTCGAGGTGGGCTATCACACCGCCACGATCTGCCATCTCTTGAACATGTCGATGCAGCTTGGCCGGAAAATAAAGTGGGATCCCGAAAAGGAAGAGATTATCTCGGATTCCACCGCCCAAGGACTGCTCTGCCGGGCGATGCGAAGCCCCTGGCACCTGTAGAAATTGATGATTGATGATTGAGAAGGTTCGGGGTTCGGGGTTCGGGGTTCGGGGTTCGGGGTTCGGGGTTCGGGGTTCGGGGTTCGGGGTTCAAAAGCGAAGCTCTGAAGCCAGAACCTTGAACCGAGAACCCAGAACCGAGAACTCAGAACCCTGAACCCTGAACCCTGAACTCATCAATCAACAATCGATGGAGGGTTATCGTGATCGGACGATTCACAAGCGTCTTCTTCTGCCTTTTTTTTACTTTTGGTTATAGCGTCGCAGACGGCGACGTCTATAAAAACCTCCTGAGTTTCGACCACGGGAAGAGCCGTGAGGCGGTTTGGACGATCGAAAACCGGATTCGAGAGGCAAACGCCACCCAACGTGTGGAGATCGAGCGGCAGCTTCTGGCGGCACTGAAGTCATCACAGGCCACGGTTGCAGCCAAGGAGTCGATTTGTCGCCTGGTGGCGAGCATCGGCTCTTGCGGGAGCGTGGCGAAGTTAAGGGCGCTCCTGACCAACGAGGAACTGCGGGATGCCGCTCGAGGGGCACTCCAAAGTCTCCCCTGTCCCGCGGTCGACAAGGCTTTTCGCCACGCCTTGACGACGGCAAAGGGTCCCGCTCAGTTGGGCTTCGTCAACTCAGTGGGTGATCGCCGGGATCGGGAGTCCGTACCCCTTCTGGCAGGCCTCGTTAAAAATCCGGATCCGGCTCTGGTGGAAGCCGCCCTGGGAGCATTGGGGCGAATCGGAGGCGAGCCGGCGGCCAAGGCGATTAAGGAAAGTGCCGTTCCCCAAAGTCTGCAGCCGAGCAAAGCCGACGCCTATTTGCGATGCGCCGACTCTCTCTCGAGAGAGGGTGGAGCTGCCAAGGCGGAAGGGATGTATCAGGAGATCTTGAGAGAACCGGGTAGCGGGCCTGTCGCCAGGGCCGGAGCCCTGAGGGGCGTGGTTGCCGTGCAGCGGGAAGCGGCCCTTCCCCTGATGCTGGACGCTCTGAAAAGCGAAGAGCGGGACTTGCGGGAGGCGGCTGCCCGCCTGGTCAACGAGCTTCCCGGCCCGAGCGTGACCGAGCAGGTTTCGAAAGCCATGGCGGGTTTGCGGCCGGATACTCAGGTCTTCCTGATTACCGCCCTAGCCGTACGCGGCGATCCGTTGGCCCTGCCTGAGGTGCGGAAGCTAGCCGAATCATCCGAGGGCAGCGTGCAACTTGCTGCACTTGAGGCACTGGGGAAACTGGGCGACAACAGCACTATCGAAACACTCTTCAAAGCTTCCAAAGTTCCTGACCCGGTGGGCCAAACGGCAGTCGATAGCCTCCGATTCGTGCGTGGGTCAGCGGTGAACGACACAGTTGCCGGCTTCCTGAGGCACGCGGATGTCGGGTACCGAGCCCTGGCCCTGAAAACCTTAGCCGCTCGGCGGTTTCCGGGCACATCGGCGCTCGCTTTCCAGGCACTCGGAGATGGCAGCGTTCGGGTTCGCATTGAAGCCTGGCGCACGGTCGGGCTTGTCGCCGAGCCCGCCAGTCTCCCCCGCCTCGTCTCGGCGCTCCTGAAAGTCAGCGACGTCCGAGAGCAACAGGCGGCCGAACAGGCGATTCAGGCGGTGGCGATCACACTGCCCGAAGCCAGCCGCCTGCAGCCGCTAACCGACGCCTTTAGTGGAGCGGATTCGAGGCAACGTTCCTCTTTACTGAGAGCCATGGGTCGAGTCGGTGGGGAGAAGGCGTTCGCTACGATCCGGGCAGCACTCTCCGACAGCGATCCCACCGTGCAGGATACTGCTGTAAGGGCGCTATCGGACTGGGGAGACCAGACCACGTCCGGCGAGCTTGCCAAGCTGGCCAGGAGCTCCTCGAACCCCGCCCATCGAGTCCTTGGCCTAAGAGGGTATGTGCGGCTAGCCAGTGCCGGGCAAGGCCGGAACCCGGAGGAAAGGATCGCCATGTTGCGTGAGGCGGTCACGCTGGCCGAAAGAACCGAGGAGAAAAAACTGGTCCTGGGAGCACTGGGAGGCGTACCGTCGGCTGCCGTGCTGGATCTGATTGAACCGCACCTCGCCGACAAGGACGTAAAAAACGAAGCCCAGGCTGCCTACTTCCGGGTGGCGCAGTCGCTTGCCCGTCAGGAACCGGCCCGTGCCCGGACCGCCATGTTGAAGCTGGTCGAGTCCTCGGATGACCCAGCCTTCAAGCAGCAGGTCCAGGAGGCGATAGGGCAGTTGGCGAACTGACCCTGGGAGCGCAGGCGTCTCGCCTGCACTGGGGCAAGGGGCGTTCCGCCCCGTCCAGCGAAGTCAGGAAGATCGATGGTGCTCGCGTCGCTGGACGGGGCGGGACGCCCCTTGCCCCAGTGCAGGCGAGACGCCTGCGCTCCCAGCGGGTGCCCGCACTCCCGATCAGCGGGCTGGCCACAAGATATAGGGGCTACTTGAGTCAAGGAGATACCCAGTATTCGATATTCTGATCAGCACACTTCAGAGCGCGCGTGCCGCCACGCTCGAACATCTGACAAAAGCCGGTTGAAAGAAATTGAACCAAAATCAAATATCACTACTAATTACAGCCGCGCAGAACCAAACTTGCACGCGCGGCGCGATCAAGTGTTACGGTTGTAACACGAATTGATTCCTGTAATTCGTGGATGGATCCCCACGTAAAATGTAACTATGCGCGAACAGGTGCGGTGGGGGATTGTCGGTTGTGGGAATGTCACTGAGGTCAAGAGCGGGCCGGGGTTCCAGAACGCAGCGAATTCGACCCTCGTGGCCGTTATGCGACGGGATCGGGAGAAGGCGGCCGATTACGCCGAGCGTCACGGCGTCCCGAAATTCTATGACCGGGCCGAGGACCTGATCCGCGATCCCGACGTCGACGCCGTCTACGTCGCGACTCCCCCGTCTTCCCACTGCGAGTTGGGGCTCGCCGTCGCCGCCGCTCGCAAACCCTGCCTGATGGAAAAGCCGATGGCCATGAACCATAGGCAGTGTCTTACTCTTGTCGACGCTTTCCGGCGGGCTGAAACACCTCTGTTCGTGGCCTATTACCGGCGGGCGCTTCCCCGCTTTCTCAAAGTCCGGGAGTTGTTGCACGCCGGAGCCGTTGGCCGGCTGACTTCGGTTCACATCCTGCAGTACGACCAGCTGGTCACGAGGGAAGCGGCCCAGGGTTGGCGCTTCGACCCCTCGATCGCCGGTTCGGGGCTGTTTATGGATCTGGCTTCGCACGGACTGGACCTTCTCGATTTTTTAGCCGGACCTATTGCCCGGGTGGCTGGATTCGCCGCTAATACGGGCGGCAGCTACCAGGCGGAGGATGTGACAGCGGCGTGTTTTGAGTTCGAGTCGGGAGCGGTTGGTCACGGGATCTGGAATTTCAACGCGGACCGCTGGGAAGACGCGATCATTCTGACCGGCTCGTCGGGTGAGGTCCGTACACCGGTCTTCACGGACGGGGATATTCTGCTCAAGTCCGGCGGAGAAGAAACGGTCTTCGAAATCCGCAATCCTCCGCACGTCCATCAGCCGCTGATCCAGACCATCGTGGACGATCTGCTCGGACGTGGAAAGTGCGAATCGACCGGCGAAACGGGCGCCCGCGCGTCCTGGGCCATGGATAATTGCCTGAGCACTTACTATGGGCGTTAGGGCCGGACAGTGACCTGTCCGGCCCGAGAGTGTCTAGAAGATGATATCAACGCCGATTCGCCCACGCACTCTGGGCCCGTAATGCGGCCCATAAGCCGGGTAGGGTGCGGGATACGGGCAAGCCGGATAGTAACCGTATACCGGCGGTGGAGGATAAGCCGGATAGACGGGAACGGGGTAGGCTCGGTAGTACCCGTACGCCGGGGGGCGGCGCGGGTAGTACCCGTGTCTCGACCTGTTGTACCCGTGTTTATCCCACTTCCCGTAATGCTTGTTATACCCGTGGCCGCCGTGGCCCCCGTTCTGGTCACGGCCCCTTCTTCCATCAGCCAGGGCAGGGGATGCGAGGACGATGAGCAGGAACACGAACAAAAGGAAGTACCTCTTCATCACACACTCCTTTCGACCATTTTGATGGAGCCGGAGAAGCGGAAGTTCAGGCCATTTGCGCCTTCGTGCTACTATTCCGGCTCATATGAAAACACGTCTCTTCTGCGGCATATTTCTTTCTGTTTTCGTATCTGCAGTCGCCGCAACCGTAGAAAATTTCAACCGAGACTGGAAGTTTTCGAAGGGCGCCCAGACGGGGGCGGAGGCGGTCGATTTTGATGACAAATCCTGGGCACCAGTCCGGTTGCCGCACGACTGGGCCATCAGCGGTCCATATGAGCCGGAGGGCGACGGCCACACCGGGAAACTCCCATGGCGTGGGGAGGGCTGGTATCGCAAGCATTTCTCGCTCGCTCAAGATCAGGCCGGCAAGCGGGTTTACCTTGATTTCGACGGCGTTATGGCTATGCCGACTGTCTTCGTGAACGGCCGCAAGGCCGGGAGCTGGGACTACGGTTACATGTCGTTCCGCGTGGACGCGACCGAGTTTGTGCGCTTCGGCCAATCGAACGTTGTGGCGGTGCATGTCGATACTCGTAAACACCATTCCCGGTGGTATCCGGGAGCCGGCATTTACCGGAAAGTTCAGCTGGTTGTGTCCGAGCCGATCAGCATTGCGCATTGGGGGACTTTCGTCACAACTCCCACTGTGACCGACGATGCGGCGTCTGTGCGGGTCCAAACCTCGGTCGAGAATCGCAATGCTGCCGCTGCTGCCGTGCAACTAGAAACGGTGCTGGTGGATCCGGCCGGCAAGCAGCTGTCCAAACAGTCATTGCCTGCCGAAATCGCGGCCAAAGGGGCACATGAGTTTGACAAGACCTTCCAGGTGTCTAAGCCTCTCCGCTGGGATGTCGAGAATCCGCGGCTTTACAAGGTAATCAACCGTGTGCTGATCGCCGGCAAGCTGGTGGATTCCAGCGAAACGACGTTCGGAATCCGAACCTTCCAGTTCACCGCGGATGACGGTTTTCAACTGAATGGCCGGCGCCTGCAGTTCAAGGGAGTGAATTTACATCACGACCACGGTCCGTTGGGGGCCGCTTTTTTCACCCGCGCAATGGAGCGCCAGCTGGAAATCATGAAGGACATGGGGGTGAACGCCCTTCGAACCAGTCACAACCCGCCCGCCCCTGAAGTCCTCGACCTGTGCGACCGACTGGGCATTGTTGTCTGGGACGAAGCTTTTGACAAGTGGGACGGAACGTCGACCCGTCAGCCGGAAGTCCCGATCCTTGAACACAACCGGAAGCAGGTCGAGAATTTCGTCCGCCGCGACCGCAATCATCCGTCGGTTGTCATCTGGAGCGCCGGCAACGAGGTCTGGGATCTGGAGGGGGGCAAGCTGCCCGATTCGCCCGGCCTTCTGCGTCATATGGTCGAGTACTTCAAGGAACTGGATCCCACGCGTCCGGTGACACTGGGGCACGCGATCCCCGAATCGGCGCGAACCCCGCTCGACGATTCCCTGGACGTGGCCGGCTGGAACTACCAGCGCCGCTACGCCATCTCGCGCGAACGTCGGCCTAAGCTGCCGATCGTCTATAGCGAATCGGCCTCTGCGTACAGCACGCGCGGCTACTATGAACTGCCGCACCCGAAGAACAAGGATGACTATTCAGCCGAGGTGAGGACAACTTCCTACGATCACAACGCGGCGACCTGGGCGGATCTCGCTGATACCGAGTTTGCGCTGATGGAACGCGACCGGTTCGTCGCCGGCGAGTTCGTCTGGACCGGCTTCGATTACCTGGGCGAGCCGGTTCCCTTTATCGCCGAGGGATGGGGAAGCTTCAAGAAGCGGAAACTCACAAAGGCCGAAGAATCGCGCATAAGTTCCTTTGGGATCGTCGATCTGGTCGGAATCCCCAAAGACCGCTTCTTCCTCTATCGTTCTTATTGGGCGCCGGAAAAGACCACGGTCCACATTCTTCCGCACTGGAACTGGGCCGATCGGGTGGGGAAAGAAGTTCCTCTCTACGTCTACACCAACGGCGATTCGGCCGAGTTGTTCGTCAACGGAAAGTCAGTCGGCAGAAAATCGAAAGACCCGCAGGCGACTAACGTCATGGACCGCTACCGGCTGCGCTGGGAAGATACTGTCTACCAGCCGGGTGAAGTAAAGGCGGTGGCTTATCGAGCCGGGAAGGAGATCGGGACGGCCGTCGTCCGTACTGCCTCAGAGCCGGTCGGATTGCGCCTGACAGCCGACCGTAAGCTCCTTTCGGCTGGCGGCGAGGATCTGTGTTACCTGTTTGTCGAGGCGGTTGACAAGGACGGTAACCTCTGTCCCTTGACCATGAATGCGGTGACCTTCGACGTGAGCGGCCCGGCCTCAATTGCGGGGGTAGGGAATGGTGATCACCATTTTCCACACGAGTTCGACTCGAATTCGGTTCCGCTGTTTTTCGGGAAGGCGATGCTGATCGTGCGGACCAACGAGGGCAGGGGGGGATCGATTCAAGTGAAAGCCGCAAGCCCCGGGCTGAAGGCAGCGACCGCCAGCGTGACCAGCCGCTGATGATCGGTCCGTGTCCGCCCGTGTCCGTCCGTGGTGGTTCGTGGGATGATATTCCTCAGCGGAGGAGTTAAATGCCATCTGACTTCAAGATCATCAAGGGACCGTACATCAGGGACATACTGCAGCAGCCGGAAGCATTGCGGAAAACGCTCGAGGGTTTGGGCCGAGACCAGCTTCAGGGACTGGATGGGAACGCGGCGCGGTTCGACCGGATCGTGCTGACCGGCATGGGGAGCTCCTTCCATGCCCTGTACCCCCTGCATCTTCAGCTCCTGTCCGCGGGCTTGCCCTCCCTCCACGTCGAAACAGCCGAGCTGGTGCATTACCAGATGGGGGCGATGAACAAGAACACCCTTCTGGTGGCGGTCTCCCAATCCGGCCGGAGCATCGAAATCGTCCGTCTGCTGGAACTCTCCAAGGATCGGCGTTCACGGCTGCTCGGAGTGACCAATGACGAGACTTCCCCGCTGGCGGTCCAGTCCGAGGGCCTCGTCATGATGAGAGCCGGGGAGGAAGTCTCCGTCTCGTGCAAGACTTACCTGGCGACGCTGCTGGCGCTCGAATGGCTGGGTGCCGTTTTAGTGGGCGGGGATGCGGATGAAACGCGGGCCGTGTTGGGTGAAGCGGCTACCGCAACTGAGAACTATCTCCGAAAATGGGAATCGCACGTGGAGGCGTTCGCTCGGTCGCTGGAAGGGGTAGGCCAGGTTTTCGTCGTGGGGCGAGGGCGCTCCCTGGCGACGGCGGAAACCGGGGGATTGATCCTCAAAGAATCAACCCACGTCCCCGCCGAGGGAATGAGTAGTGCGGCTTTCCGACATGGCCCGTTCGAAACTCTGAGCGATCACATCTTTGTGCTGGTGATGGAGGGGGATTCGGTCACAGCCGCTCTGAACCGGCGCCTGGTGGAAGATATCCGCGCCGCTGGCGGACGTGCGGCGCTCGTCTCCGCTTCTGACTCGAACCAGGAATGTCGCCTTCTTGATTCGCGAGAGGCTATGCGCCCAATCCTGGAAATGCTGCCGGTGCAGATGCTCTCCCTGGCCCTGGCCGCGTTGAGGGTACGGGAAGCCGGTCGCTTCGGCCTTCTGCAGAAGGTAACGACCGTGGAATAACTGGCACGAACACGGACAAAACGGACGAACACGGACTAGCCGGACTGACGCGGACATTCATGATCTCGGTTTCGGTCCGTGGTCGTTCGTGTTGCGGATCAGCGTCCAGAAGGCCCTGCCCGTCGAACCGGGGTGCGGTCCGGCCTGAGAACGTAAAGGCCATTTGCCGTGCCCGCGTAGATTCGGCGCCCTTCGGCCGCAACTGTAGAGAAGCGTAGGTTCCGCAGCCCGACGTTAAAGGGCGACCATGTCATCCCACCGTCGGTGCTCCTGTAGATCCCTCCGTCGGGATTTACCGCTGCGAAGAGGGTACCAGGATCAACAGGGTCGAAAGCCAGTTGGGCGATCGAGGCGAGGTTCGAGAGCCCTTGCACGGGAAAGTTCGCCCAGGTTTTCCCCCCATCTGTCGACTTTTGCAGGCCCTGGTCGACACCCGCGTAGATGATGCCCGGCGAGCGCGGGTCGATGGCTATCGAGTCGATATAAATCGGGGTGTAAACGGATTGCCAGGTCGCACCGCTATCAGCGCTTTTGTAGAGCGTTCGGCCGTCTCCCGCATAGATCTCGTAAGGTGCGGTTGGATTCACCGTCAGAGCAGTAATTCGGCCCAACGGCGCCCCGGTCGCGTCTTTAGCCTGGGTCCAGTTGTCCCCTCCGTCCATCGTTCTGAAAAGACCCACTTCACTGCCCGCGTTTAGGATCCTGGAGTCTTTCCGATCCGTGACAATGGCCGTCACGTGCGGGAGGTTCGGCATCCCGTTCCCCGAAAAAGCCCAATTTTCGCCCCCATCGGTGCTTTTGAAGATTCCCTCGTAGGTCCCGGCATAAATGGTCAGACGATTCACTGGGTCAGACACCAGACTGCGGACGTCGCGTGCGAAGTAGCGCAGAGGGTTGAGGTTCAGCCCTCGGTTCATCTCGTTCCAATGGCGCCCGTTATCAGTGCTCCGATACACTCCTCCGTACCTGGTTCCCACATACAAGCCGGCTCCGCCGTTTTGGAGAACGGCCTGGACGGCCAAGGCGCGCAGCCCCGAGTTGACCCGGTTCCACTGGGCCCCGCCGTCGGTGCTCCGGTAAATTCCGAGGCCGTAAGAGCCCACGTAAATGACCTGGCCTCCGGGCGGAGCAGCCAGGCGGCAGGGTTCCAGCGGAGGCGGCAAGCCTCCCGCAACTGATTCCCAATGCGCGCCGTGATCGGGGCTCCTGAAAACGCCCAGATCAGTAGTGGCATACAGCGAGCCGGGATGCCCCGGGACGGCCAGGAGGTCAAATATCTGCCGGACATCCTTGTTGAGGAGGTAGCCCGTCCATGTTTGACCGGCATCCGTACTGCGCCGGATGGCGCTAACGTCGCCGGAGTAGACCCAGGCGGGCTCCACAGGGTCAACCGCGAGGGACTGCGGGAAACGGGTAGGCGAAACGGCCCTTGCCCACACCACTCCCCCGTCGGTGCTTCTGTAGATGCCCTGGCCATTCGTGGTCGCGTATGCATAATGGGGGGCGACGGGGCTGAAAGATAGTGTCAGGAACTGATTCGCGTTATAGCCTTCCCAGTGGACGGTATCCCAGCTCGCTCCTCCGTCGGTACTTCGAACGATCGCATCCCGCGTGAGCGCCAGGAGCGTGTTAGCTTGTACCGGATGCGGAGCGAGAAACAGGGCGGCCCGAAGGCTGTCAGAAAAAGTCCAGCGATCGCCCCCGTCGGTGCTTTTCCAGAACCCGGTATATAGATCGCTCGCATATACGGTATCCGTGTGAATGGGATCGACGGCGACTGATTCAACTTCACTGGCCGGTCCAGCCACTCTCCAGCTGGTTCCCGAATCGGTTGTCTTGAAAAGGCCTGATCCGGTCGCCGCGTAAGCTGTGCCGGGGGAACCGGGAACGACCGCGATTTGATTGATCCGGCCTCCTTCGGGTGCGCCCAGAGGGACCCATTCGGCTCGAACGGTTGTGAAGGATGGAATCAGAAAGAAAAGGACAAAAGACAAGCTCCAGCGTGCCATGTAGTACTTCTCCGGGTGCGACGGCTATCGTAGGAGGAAGGGCGCGTTTAGCGCAAGAAGCAGAGCAGGGATGGCTGTGATCCGGCGCCGGGCGCCGCACGAGGCGCTGTTCCGAGGCCGGACAGAGCCGCAAGCGCAGCGTTTTTGGCGGACCGTCAGCGGACGGGTAGCGCGTCGGATGCGTGCTGGAAGCAAGATTGTCTTGTGCTGGAGGCACGCATCCGACGCGCTACCCGTCCGCTGACGGTCCGCAAAAAACGCTGCGCTTGCGGCTCTGTCGGACCTCGGAACACCGCCGACTACGCTTCCCGTTCTCGTTCT
>RPQK01000039.1 GCA_003819755.1 Acidobacteriota bacterium
CGAACATCTGACAAAAGCCGGTTGAAAGAAATTGAACCAAATTCAAATATCACTACTAATTACAGCCGCGCAGAACCAAACTTGCACGCGCGGCGCGATCAAGTGTTACGGTTGTAACACGAACTGGCCCATCAAACATGTGATTCGTGTATCGTGGGATAGCCTTGAACCATTTCGCTGTTCCTGCTACTAAGATGACGGAATGGCGGTGACCGAGGCCGAAAACGCGGTAGCGGAACACGAGCGGAAACTGATCGCCAGCTGGGCGGATGAGTTCGGAACCAGGCTTGTGCGGGCCGCGGCCGTGATGTGTGGGGATCGCGAAGAGGCGCAGGACCTGGTGCAGGAGACTCTGCTCCAGGCTCTGACCTGTATGTCTCGCTTTCGGGGCGACGCGGGGCCTTACACCTGGCTCTACGCGATCCTCCGCCGCCAATTTCTCACACGCCGGCGCAAGGCTCGATTCCTCGACTTTCTCGGTCTGGTCCCTGAGCGACGTGACGAGAGGCCGAGCCCGGAGATGATGATGGATCGCCAGTCGGCTTCAGAGAACGTGAGGAAGGCCTTGAGCAGGTTGGGGTTTCGGCACCGGGAGATCCTCTTCCTGCGCTTTGTCGAGGAGTTGAAAGTGCGTGAGATGGCGGATCTCCTGCAACTGCCGACCGGCAGCGTGAAGTCCCGCCTGCATTACGCCGTGGAGGCGCTGGAAAAGCCGTTGCGACGGGATGGAGCACTCCCCGCCCGGAGGGCAGAGCATGAACTGTAGAACTTTCGCGAAGACGCTATACGACTTCCAGGACGGAGCTCTCACCGCCTCTGAGAAGGCGGAATTCGAGCTCCACCGTTCGGGTTGCGCCCGGTGCGCCGCCCGGATGGAAGCTGAATCGCGTACCGCCAGAATGGTGCGCACTGCCGTAGAGGACGCGTGCGAGGGCTTGGAGTTTGGCCAGGCCCAGGGGCGCAGGCTGGTGCCTTCACGGTCATCGCCCATTGCAGGGTGGCACATCGCGGCTGTCGCCGCCGCCCTGCTGCTGATGGCGTTGCTGCTGCCGCCAATCGTTAGGAAACCGGCGCCGGAACGCGCGAACGCGAGTGAGAGCTGGACGCAGGAAATCGATGTGACGTACGAGGCCGGACTTGTGGCTGAGACGGTGCTCATCTCGCACGACTCCGGCAAAGAAGCGATTATCGAGATGCGAGTTTCCTATTACCCGTGAGGAAGGAACAGGAGGTCCATATGAAATCGAGATTGTACTTTGCGCTGTCCATTTTGATGTTAGGTATGGTTGCGGAAGTCAGGGGCGGTGAGCCCCAGACGTTGGGCGACAAGCAGCCTCCGAAAATCCTGGAGAGGGTGATGCCCGTCTACCCAACCGAAGCTAAAGATCAGAAGATCCAGGGCAGAGTGATTCTCGAAGCCGTGATCAACGAAAAAGGAGAAGTGGTCGAGATCAAAGAGCTGACTGACAAGGAGAAACTTCAGGCAAACAAGGTGACGGAGCCACCTCATCCGAGCCTGGTCAAGGCGGCCATGGAAGCCGTAAAGCAGTGGAAATACGAGCCATACAAAGACCCAGCCACCGGCAAAGTCCTGCCCGTCCGCTTTTCAGTAGAGCTCAAATTCGAGCTGAAGTAGAGAGGGTATGAAAGATCAAAGTTGCCCGCACCCGTAGGTCCCATCTCCAGATGGGACCTTGCAATCGCACGTTACACCTCGACCTTCCCTCCAGATTTCAGATTCGCGGTACAGGAATAATCGCCAGGTCCCATCTGCGGATGGGACCTGCGGTTGCGGGCTCAACACCCGCGCCGCCCCCGACAGTTGGATAAGGGGAGATAACCCACTCGTTGCCCGCACCCGCTAGTTCGACGCGTTTTTTCCGTCAAGTGCCGCGATTTTTGTGAAACGGGGCGATTTTCATTGCACCTTATAGCACGGGAAATACATGATTTCGTCAGATTTGACGCCAGCCTTTCGATAGGCTATCGTCCCATCGTCGACGAAGGCGCTCCAAGGAGTGTGATGATGCGATTAGGGTTGAACCGTCTTGTCTTCGGCCTGGTACTCATCGTGTTGGTTTCTGGGATATTGCTCTTCTCGGACATGAATCACCGGGTGATTCGGACGGAAGTGCCGCGGGTCGCGGTCTTTCAGTTCGCAACCCGGCCGCTCATGGATGAATGTGTCGCCGGAGTTCTCGACGGCCTCAAGGCAGAAGGATTCGCCGACGGCAAGGGGATGAAGGTGGAGAAGTTCAATGCCGAAAACGACCTCCCCACGGCCAACACAATCGCGCACGCCATCGTTGATCGGGACTACGATCTGGTGATCACAGCCAGCACTCCGTGTATGCAGATTTTTGCCAAGGTGAATGAGAAAGGGACAGTCAATCACGTCTTCTGCGCTGTGACCGATCCGTTCGGAGCCGGGGTCGGGATCAGCAGCGAGGATCCGCTCAAACACCCGAAGCACCTGGCCGGCATCGGGACGTTTCAGCCGGTCGAGTTGACGTTTCGAACCGCCAAACAACTGTACCCGGAACTGAAGCGGGTCGGAGAGGCATGGAACCCGGCGGAGGCATGTTCTGAAGCCTGCACCCTGAAAGCGAGAGCGATTTGCCGGGAACTGGGCATCGAGCTTTTCGAGGCGAACGTCGACTCGTCGACCGGAGTCCAGGAAGCAGTCGCTGCCCTGGCTGCGCGGGGGGTTCAGGCCATCTGGATCGGAGGCGATAACACCGTGGAAATCGCGGTCGATGCCGTAGTGGAGGCGGCGCGCAAGGCGAACATTCCGGTTTTCAGCAATTCGCCCGCGAACCTCGGCCGAGGGTTGCTTTTCGCGATGGGTGCCGATTACGTTCAGGTCGGAAACACGGCCGGCCTCTTGGCGGGGAAGATTCTGAAAGGGGTGAATCCGGCTTCGTTGCCAATCAAAGACGTGATGCCCCGCCGCCTCGCGCTGAACCTCCGGACCCTGAAAGGACTGCGCGACCCCTGGCGTGTCCCTCCCGACGTCCTGACTTCGGCAGCCGACCTGATAGACGAGAACGGAGTCGCGGTGAAGAAGGCGAGTACGGCAGTGGCCCGGTAAGGCGAGGTAGCTCTTGAGGAAGACAACTGCCGCCCTGCTGATCACCGCACTCGCGCTCGTACTTTCCTCTCTCATCATGGCCCAGGCGACCGTCAGCCGGACCGAGGAGTCGGTGCGCGCGAGTCGACTGGCGGCGCTGAAGCACCACGCTATGGCCGCTCTCCCCGTCGGTGTCTTCGATTCCGGAACCGGCGGGCTGGCTGTCCTGGAGGAAGTCCTTCGTCTCGACCTGTTCAACAATGCCACCGGGGCTGCCGGGCGTGACGGGAAACCGGACTTCCAGTCGGAAGACTTCGTTTTTCTTGCCGATCAAGCGAACATGCCGTACGGCAACTACCCGGCCGCGGGGAAGACTCAGTACCTGGTCGATCTTGCGCTTAACGACGCGATTTTCCTTCTGACCCGGGATTACTATCCCGCAGCCCGAGCCACACAGCCACTGCAGGACCGGCTGCCGGCAAAGGCGATCCTGATCGCATGCAACACGGCAACGGCGTATGGAAAGAAAAGCATCGAAGGATTGATCACCGAGTCCGGATTTCAGATCGGAGTAATTGACGTGATCTCGGCCGGAGCGCGGGGAGCGGTGGAACGGTTGGCGCCCGGGGTTGGGGGCACGATCGGAGTGATCGCCACACAAGGAACCTGCGACTCCAATGCCTATCCGGAGCAGATCCGGTTTCTCGCCGGGCAGTCGCGGACGGGGGAGACCCGTGTGGTGCAGCAAGGGTCGATGGGGCTGGCCGGTGCCATTGACGGTGTCCCTGAGTTTATCGTCGAGAATCCGGTCGGGTCTCGGCCGCGCCCGGGATATCGCGGTCCGGCGCTTGATCATCCGAGAGCGCCAATTGACGTCTCCATCCTGTCTCGCTATGCCTTCGATTTCTCCAACAAGCGTATGTTGTGGGACGGCGACCGGGCACGCCCTCAGGTTCTTCAGATCAATTCCATTGAAAACTACGTTGCGTACGAAGTGGTGAGCTTGCTCGAGACGCTGCGCAAACAGCCTTCGACCAGGCCTCTCAGCACGGTCGTCCTGGGCTGCACGCACTTCCCTTACTACGCGTACTTGTTTCAAAAACAACTCCGCCGGTGCTACCACCTCAAAGAGGACGGGCGCTACATTTACCGCCCGGTTCTGGCAGCCGATGTCCGGCTGATTGACCCCGCTTCAATCAGCGGCCGCCTGCTCTACGAGAGCTTGCGAGCAGACGGCAAGCTCGGACCGGCGAGAAACAGGCCAAACGCACAGGCTAAGTTCTACCTGACAGTGCCGAACCCGGATTATCCCGGCGTCCAACTCGACTCGGCCGGCGGTTTAACTTACGAATACAAGTACAGCCGCTCACAGGCGATCGGAGCGGCCGATTTTCGGGCAGTCCCGCTGACACTGGAACGTCTCCCAGCCTCCATGGCGAGACGTCTGCGCCGGCAACTGCCCGCCGTGTGGCGGTTAATCGAAACGTTTTCGAAGTGAGGGGGCTGCATGAGAATGGGAAAGCGACTCATTCCCGCTGTGATTCTTGTCCTCGTCGCGACAGGACTGCTACGGGCGCAGACTTACGACATCATCATCCGCAATGGCCGGGTCGTGGACGGCAGCGGCAATCCCTGGTATGCAGGTGACGTCGCCATCCGAAACGGCCGCATCGCCGCGATCGGGTCTCTTTGCCTCCCCGGACCGTGCGATGCCAAGCGGACGATCGATGCCCAGGGTCTGGTGGTTGCCCCCGGGTTTATCGATGTTCACACCCATGCCGACAGCGGAGTGCAGCGGAATCCGGGTGCTGCCAACTACGTTTTTGATGGAGTCACGTCCGTTATAGCGGGGAACTGCGGCGGTTCTCCGTCCGACCTGGGCAACTTTTTTTCTGACCTTCGGCAGAGGGGGATCTCCATAAACTTCGGGTCCCTGATCGGGCACGGGACCGTGCGTTCCGCAGTTATGCGGATGGAGCGACGGGACCCGACACCGGAGGAGTTGGCCCGCATGAGTGCGCTGGTCGAACAGGCGATGCGGGACGGAGCGGTTGGCCTTTCGACGGGTCTGATCTACACTCCCGGCTCCTGGGCCAAGACCGAAGAAATCATAAGTCTCGCCCGCGTTGCGGCCAAATTCGGAGGGATTTATGCGACTCACCTCCGTAACGAGGGCAATGACGAGCAGGGTGGAGTATTTGATGCGATTGAAGAAGCCCTCAAAGTGGGACGAGAGGCTGGAATACCGGTTGAAATCTCTCATTTCAAGGTAGCCGGAAAAGATGTATGGGGCAAAAGCGATCGCACCATCGCCATGGTCGAAAATGCACGGGCGGCCGGCCTTGACGTCACCGTGGATCAGTATCCATACACCGCTTCCAGCACTGGCCTGGCGTCGATGTTGCCCGGCTGGGTCCAGGAGGGGGGGAGAGAAAAGTACCTGGAGCGTCTCAGCGACCCTGCGACACGGCGCCGGCTGATCAATGAGGTCAAGGAGCGGGTGCGGCGAAGGGGCTTCAAACGGCTGGACTACGCGGTCGTCGCCCGTTGTGCGTCGGATTCTTCACTGGAAGGAAAGAGCATCACCGCGATCAACCAGGCGAAAGGGCGCAAGAAAAAGCTGGAATCCGAGATTGAAACCGCACTGGACATCCTGGCCAAGGGCGGCGCGTCCATGATTTATCACAGCATGGATGAGAAAGATGTCGAGCGTATTATGCGCTCGGAGTACTCGATGGTGGCCTCTGACGGGGGAATCGTCGAGTTCGGTGTCGGGGTGCCTCATCCGCGCAATTACGCCACCAACGCACGGGTCCTGGCCCGTTACGTGCGCGAGAGAAGAGTGCTCCGCCTCGAGGAGGCGATACGAAAAATGACGTCGCTTCCGGCTCAGCGATTCTGTCTGGTCGACCGCGGATTGATCCGCCCGGGTCTTTGCGCGGATCTCGTGGTCTTTGACGATAGGACCGTTTCCGACGTGTCGACCTACGAGAAGCCTCACGCCCTGTCCACGGGTTTTCACTACGTGATCGTCAATGGGACCGTGGTCATTGAGAACGCCCAGCACACCGGTGCCCGCCCCGGCCAAATCCTCCTCGGCCCGGGGGCGAGGCAAGCGTCAGAAGCGCCCACGAGCGCTATCTCGGCGATCGCAGGCGCTGCCGGCAGGTAGTCTGGGGCATGCCGCGCTGGACAATGGAGAAAGGCAACCAACAGAGTCCCGGGGTTCTGTCTGTGCGCAACGCCGAGCCCCGTTGATGAGCGGGGCTATTCCCGGAACGCCTTCCACTGGCGCACGGGCCGGTTCTTGAAGTCACCCGGTTCCTCGGTCACGAAGTCGCTCAGGACAGCCATGACCTCGGTATAGCGAAGCGAATAGTGGCGGTAATCGTTCAAGGGAGCGGGGTCCGCGGTATTGATGCGGGCGAGATAGGCGGTCGAAATCTCCCGGTCGCGCGCTCGGATGGTCTCGCTGGCCTCCTCCCAGGCGTCAAGGTCGAGCGAATCGATTTCCGCGGTTACTTTATTGTATTCGCCGGAAAGCGGAAAACCAGCCGATGCGTTCACCCACCAGTGGAAAGTCCGTTGAAGCTTACGGACAAACAGGGCGGTATCGGCGCTGAACTTCAGACAGGAAGCACTCGAAAAGTTCTTCATCGCCTGCATCTTGCTCTCGTCAATCAGGCCTCCGTCTTGACAGATTCTGTGGCTCCGAGTGCCGGGGAAGGGAAAAAAGATGGACCAGCGCATCCTCCCGGGCGTGAGCCTCGCGATCAGGCCGATTGTCTCCTCCATCATTTCGCGTGTCTCATACGGGAGTCCAAACATGAGGAAAGCCGAGGATTGCAGACCGTATTCATGACAGAGATCAAAAGCGTCGATGATCTCCTGGTTGGTCATAGAACGAGCTAGCACATTCTTCCGCAGCTCGTAACTTCCGCTTTCCACGCCGAACTTAACGATTCTGCAAGGCGATTCCGAGAGCGCGCGGGCCACCGGCTCCCTAAAGGCCTGGACGTGAGCATTCAAGACAAACGGGATACCGATTTCAGCGCCTGTATAGGCCTTCACCAAATCGCAGCAGTAACGCTCGTCCAGCGTGAGGATGTCGTCATCGAAAATGAAGGTTTGGATCTGATCGCCATATCGCCGCTTGAGGTCTTTCAACTCGGAAATGACCCTTGGAATCGGGTGGTGACGCAGGTAGCCTTTGGGAGACTGGCCCCCTTGTTTCCGATACCGATCCACGACTTCGTGATTGAAACAATAGGTGCAGCGAAACGGACACCCACGCGACGTCATAATACTTTGCCAACCGTTTCTGGCCAAAAGGAGGCTGGGCAAATCGAAGATCGCGTAGTCTTTCGGAGGTGAAGCGCTCAAATCAGGATAGGGACCAAGAGGATTGTCTTGATAGCTTCCGTCCGGTCGGCGCACGCAGAAATCCCTGACGTTGATATGTTCCGGGTCGCCGTGCTCGAGTCGATCGACGAGCTCCGGCAGCGCCTGATCGCACTCGCCAATTCCGACAAAGTCCCAAATCCCATCGGCCTTCACGTGCTCGGTGCACATGATTGTGTGAATGCCGCCTACGGCGAGCGGCAGACGTGGAAGCGATGCCTTGATGACGCGAGCGAGCGAAAGCGCGTAGCTGTACTGCTGGGTCATGACGCTGAAGGCAAGCAACCCGGGCCCCCACTGCCGCACCCTTTCGACGATTTCCTGGGGGCTGGGCACCGGGGAAAACACCTCGTTCAGATGGATCAACCCGGTCGTGTGGCCGCGCGCCTTGAGCGCCCCCGATAGAGCGGCAATACCGTGGTTGAAACTTTCCTCCGCATCGAGATTCGGGTAGATGAACAGGACCCGCATTCCCCCTCCAGGGCTGAGGCAGGGGCAGACGCTATCAACAGGTTCCACGCGGAGTCAAGGAGAAACGCCAATTTCGTGCTAAAGTCGGGCCGTCGGCTATGAAGGTGCTGGTTCGGGTTCCCAACTGGATTGGTGACGCTGTTTTGTCGGTCGCGGCGTTGCGCGAGCTTCGGCGCCTGTATCCGGGGGCCCACATTACGGTGCTTTGCCGTTCTTGGGTCGGAGGTCTGTTCGACGATCTTGAAGTCGTGGATCGCGTAATGACCCTCCCCGACGACTGGTTCGTCGCCAGCCGTGGACCTCGACTGAAACCTTCGGCCCTGGTGAACCTCGCTCGCCGCCTGAAAAGTGAGCATTACGACCGAGCGGTGCTCTTTCAGAACGCTCTCGAAGCGGCTCTCCTGGCTTTTGGCGCACGAATCCCGGAACGCGTCGGCTATGCGACTGATCGGCGCCGTCTCTTGCTGACAGCCTCCTGCCAACCGCGTACGCGACGAGCCAGCCTTCTCCGTTCATTCGCCGTGCGGACGGCGTTTCGAGCCGGTTTGCGCGCCTTTCCCTCGCGCTGGTGGCCGCCCCGAACCGGGCGGGATCACGAGGTCTACTACTATCTGGATCTTCTCTACCGCACCAGGCTTGCCCCCCTGGATTACGTGCACGACGTGGATTTCAGACCGGACGTTCGGCTGGTTGCGGGAAACGGCGCAAGGGAGAAAGCCGTGAGGATGCTTGACGAACATCAGGTTCGGAAAATGGATTCCCTGGTGATCATCAATCCGGGTTCCGCCTACGGGACTGCCAAGCGTTGGCTGGAGGATCGGTTTGCGGCCGTGGCCGACCGTTTGGCCAGCGACTATGGCGCCCAGATCCTGATCTTCGGCTGGGGCGCGGATTCGCGGTTGGCCGAGCAGATCGCGGCGAGGATGGTAAACCGCGCGGTCATCCTGACCGGCCCGCCGGATCTCAGCCGCACCCTCGGCTTGATCGCCGCCTCACGCCTGATGATCACGAGCGATTCTGGTCCCATGCACCTGGCCGCAGGCCTGAACGCCGCGCAGGTTGCGCTGTTTGGTTCAACTGATCCGGTTACCACTGGCCCCTTGAGCGAGTCAGCTCGAGTCATCTGTCGATCAGTCGAGTGCAGCCCCTGCCACCTGCGTCGCTGCCCTATCGATATGCGTTGCTGGTCGAGAATCGAGGTCGATGAAGTCGTCGAGGCGGCGGCACGCCTTCTCGGGACCGTTAGGTGTGATAGCTAGACGGAGTACCGGAGATCCAAAGGACCTCAAGGACCTCAGAGACCCCAAAGACTGGGTTGGAAAATATTGTCCTTGAGGTCCTTGAGGTCGTTGAGGTCCTTTGACTCCGCTAATCCCTGACCGTCTTGATCGTCGCGGTTCCGGCCTTAAGACCGTCGGACTTGGCGGTTAGTTTGATCGTTCCCGCCTGGCCCGCCTTCGCGCGAACGATCGCCAGCGCCAAGCCGTTGAAGGCACGCCGCTCGGGCGCCTGGAACGATTCGAAACTCGTCGCGTCTCCGTTGTCCGTAGCCACGATTTCACCCGGGCCTTCGATCTCGAAGCGAATCAAGTTCTTTGATCGCGGAACGAGCAGGCCCGAGTTGTCCGCCACCGTCACCTTCACGAACGACAGGTCGCTGCCATCCGCCCGGATGCTGTCACGGTCGGGTTGCAGGGTCAGACCGGCAGCCGACCCCGTGGTTTTCATCAGGTTCTCGGCCCATGGCTTGCCGTTCTTGTACGCAACCACCTTGAGCTCGCCCGGCTGGTACACGACCTCGTCCCAGCGGAGACGGTACTCGTACTGACCCTTTTTCTTGCGGCCGAGCGATTGACCGTTGAGGAACAGCTCGGCCTCGTCGCCCGACGTATAGACGTGCACCGGTGTCACCTGACCGACGCGCTCAGGCCAGTTCCAGTGCGGGAGGATGTGCGCCATGGGGAAGTCCGGGCGCCACCGGGCCTGGTACATGAAATAACGGTCCTTGGGAAAACCCGCCAGGTCCACGATCCCGAAGTACGAGCTGCGGGACGGGGTCCGAATACGCCCCACCTCCTGTAATTGCTTTTCCGCTCGTGCCCTTTCAGCGGGATCGGTGAAATTGAGCAGGTTGGTTCGGTCCGAATTATACGGAGTCGGCTCACCGAGGTAGTCGAAGCCCGTCCAGACGAATTCTCCGGCGACGTACGGAAACTCATCCTGACCCTTGAATTCCCAGTCCGGCGGGGTCGCCCAGGGCGGCGCGTAGAGATCGTAGGAGCTCATCTGGAAATCCGCCTGACCGCCCGCCTTGTCCTCCGTAACCGGGAAGAAGTACTCGCCGCGCGAGCTTATGCAGGACGCGGTTTCACTGCCGTACATCGGTATCCCGGGATTGGCTTCGTGCGCCCGCCCGTATTCCTTGGGCTTGTAGTTGTAGCCGAAAACGTCCAAGGTCTTTTGGAAACCGTTAAATGCCGCTTGGAGGTTGTTGCAGCCGACAGTCGCTGGGCGAGTCGGATCCTCCTCGTGAGCGATCGCCGTCAGGCGTTCCGAAATTTTGTGTCCTTCCGGTGAGCCTTGTTCGCGCACCTCATTGCCAGTGCTCCAGAGGATAACGGACGGATGGTTGCGGTCCCGGCGGAGTTGGGCGCGCCAGTCTTTCTCGTGCCAGTCGGGAAAGAGCCGCGCGTAGTCGGCCTGGCTGCGCCGTTGCTTGGTGGCCGCCCAGCAGTCGAACGCTTCATCCATTATCAGAATGCCCATCCGATCCGCGAGATCGAGCAACTCGGGTGTCGGCGGGTTATGGCTGGTTCGAACAGCGTTCCCGCCCATAGCCTTCAGAATCTCCAACTGGCGTTCGAGCGCGCGCGTGTTTATCGCCGCCCCCAGAGCGCCCAGATCGTGGTGGTTGCAGACGCCAAAAATCTCGATAGGCTGGTCGTTTAGAAAGAAACCTTTGTCCGCGTCGAACCGGATTGTCCGGATGCCGAAGGCCGTCTCATACACGTCCATCAGCTTGCCGCCCTGCGAGACCGAAGTGACAGCGGCGTAACGCTGCGGCTTTTGAACGCTCCACAGCCGGGGACTCTTGACGGCGATTCTCGATTCGGCGGACTGGGCCGCTTGGGCGCCCACGCGGACCGCGTCGCTCGAAGCTGAAGCGACCCGTTTGCCCCTGCCTCCGTTCGCCTCCAGCTCGTAAATTTCGTGCTTAATGGAGACGGTAGCGTCCGAAGAGGTCCCGTTCGCCACGTTGACCCGGATCTTAACGGTTGCCGCCGCCGTGCTCACCTCGGGCGTTGTCAGGTACGTCCCCCACTGGCCGACGTGCACCGGCGACGTTTTGACCAGCCAGACGTTGCGATAAATCCCGCCGCCCGGATACCAGCGCGAGGATTCGGGAGGATTGTCGAGGCGGATAGCCAGGACGTTTTGCGCACCGGGTTTCAGATAGGGGGTGAGGTCCACCCGCCACGAAGCGTAGCCAAAGGGCCAGCCACCCACGTATTGGCCATTCAGCCAGACGTTCGCGTACGACATGGCCCCGTCAACGTCGAGATAAACCTGCCGGCCTTTGTCGGAGGCGGGTGAATCGAAATGCTTCCGGTACCAGGCGATGCCCCACCAGGGCAGCTTGCCGGTCGAACCGGGATATTCCTGGTTAAACGGCCCTTCAATGCCCCAATCATGCGGCAGAGTCACCTTGCGCCAGGTACTGTCGTCGAAACCCGGCTGCGTGTAGGCCACGTCTGCGCCGAGGTTCCCCTCCGGGCGTTTCGCGGGTGCCGCCCCGGCGACGAATTCCGCGCCGGTCGAATTAACCCAGGGCTTGATGTTCTCGTACTTCAATTTGTCCCCCGTGCCCTGGGGGTCGTCTTTGATGAAACGCCAGTCGGCATTAAATGAAAGCCGGTCTCGTGGTGAATTTGGGGCTGCCTTACAGGGAAGAACTGACGCGACCAGGGGCACTATCAACGCGATGTTTATAAGCAGGTTTCTCATCATTCCGAGTCTCCGGCGTAACAATAGCAGTCTCGTGTGCCCGACGCCAGCCTGCGCTAACAGCCTGCTGAGGGTCCGGCTACTCACCTCTCACGCCGCCTCCGGCGTGAGGAAGTAGCCAGGCCCTTAGCCTCAGTGGTTTACCCAGGCGCGTTTTCCGGCTAAGGGCGAGCCATGGCTCCCGCACTTCACAGGTTCGCTGGCGCTCGCCCTGGACGCCTAGAACGCCTCGAGGTCATACCCGCTGGTGGGCACGCCCGGCTGGCCCTCATAGAGTCTCACCGCGCCGGTCTGCTTATCTGTGATTTTCAGCGTGTAATGCAGATCCGTCAGCGCGCCGTAAAAGACCCAGAAACGACCGTTCGCGCCGCGGCCGTCGATCACCTTAACGACCAGTTCTATATTGTCCGGGCCGAAGAACCAGAAGTACCCGGAATCGGACGTCAACCCGACACCAGTCCCAGTGCCGCTGCTCCCTCCTGGAGTTGTCCAGCCCACTTCGACTTGAAACCGGTCGTGATTGAGCAGGATGCCGGCCGCCTGTTCAATCGCAGCCAGCGGTTTGGCGCGCCGCCTTGCGAGCGCTTCTCCAATGATCAGGCTGACGGGCTGGTCTCCAATCTCGGCAATCGACGAAGCCTCGGCAGCGTCCTGGAAAGCGGCCACGTCGACTCGTCCCGCCTGCGTCCCCTGCGGATTGCTGTACATCTTGATCGCCCCCGTCTGGGTGTCGATAATCGTCAGGTCGTACTTCAAATCGGTAAGAGCGCCGTAGAAGACCCAGAAGGACCCGTTGACTCCCCGCCCATCGAGAATCTTGACCATCAGCTCCAGGTTTTGAGGCTCGAAGAAGTAGAAATAACCTGAGTCGGGCGTCACCGCGACCGGATGGCCCCATCCCGACGCGCCCTCCGGCGTCTGCCACCTGACACTCAGCTTGAATCGAGTATTGAGAGTCATGCCGCCGGCCAATCGGAAGACCCCGTTGTTCGTGCCGGCGTAGACATGGCCGGCCGTACTCCCGGCAAGCGTGTTAACCCAGGGGCTGAGCAGGCCGCTATCGAGGGGCGCCCAAGTGACGCCTCCGTCCGTGCTGCTGAAGATGCCGTTGCCGTAACTGCCGGCGTACACACTCTGGGTCTGAACGGGATCGATCACGAGCGAAGAGACGGCAAAATTGACGCCAGGCGGACCGATCGTGCTCGTCGTCCAGGTTTGTCCACCGTCCGTCGACTTGTGGACTGCCGACTCGCTTCCGGTGTAGATCGTCTTGGTGGTGGAGGGATCAATGACAACGACGTGGTTCCAGAAAGGGTTTGCCCGGACCCAGCTTGCTCCCCCGTCCCAGCTCCGGAACAGGGCGCCGCCCGAACTGCCCCCTTCCGAGACAAACAAATCGTAAGGGGCGGCAGGGCTGATCCCGAGAGAAGAGATCGCGCCCCAAACGCCAGGCACGTTTGCCCAGGTTTCCCCCGCGTCCGTCGACTTGACGAGTCCGGTGCTCGTACCGGCATAGACGGTTCGAGGATCTCGGGGATCAAGGACCAGGTGCGAGGTAGTACGATACGGGTACGGCGCCTTCAGGTCCCAGGTATCGCCTCCATTTGTGCTCTTGTACGAAGTTCGTGTGGTGCCGGCATAGAGGACGGCCGGATTGGAGGGATCGGCCGCCAGGCAACGCACGTCGCGACTCCAGAGGCTGTCCAGTCCTTCATACCTGGCGCTCCAGTGGGCCCCGCCGTCTTCGGATCGGTAAACGCCACCGTACCTGGTCCCCACGTACAAAACACGATCGTTGACGCTTGCCACTGCCTGAACCGGCAAGGCGGTCAGCCCGCGGTTGTTCTGCTGCCATTGCTGTCCGCCATCCGTGCTTTTGAAGGCACCCTGGCCGGCGGCGCCGGCGTAAACGGCCGTGTCGCCCGGCGTAACGGCGAGACTGAAGCCCGACTGACTGATCTCGTTAAAAGAGCCGGAGCCGAAACCGCTAGCCGGCAAGCCCGAACTCGCCGGGAACCAGGTTGACCCACCGTCCGTGCTCTTAAAGATGCCGCCTTGGGTGGAGGCGTACAGGACGCGCGCCAGGTTGGGAACCGGGCACAGATTGTGAATCCAGTAGTTGTTTGTCCCGAGCTGACTGCTGCTGTTCGACCAGGTGAGTCCCCCGTCGGTGCTCGTTTGGGTGTAGACCGGGGCAAGCCCAGGGATGTTGGCGCGATACACCGTATGCGGCTCAACGGTATCGGTAGCGACGGGCCCCGTGAACCTGTAGCCCGCCCATATCACACTCCAGTTAACCCCGCCGTCGGTGCTCCTATAGAGATCCTGGCCGCCCCAGCCACCGCTCACGGCGTACGCATCGTATGGGGGAACAGGGCTGAACGTCACCGTTGCCGTCCCGGCTTGGCGAAGCGGCGCACTTAAGGTCACTTCCTCCCACGTCGTGCCTCCATCCGTACTTCTCTTCAGGAAAGGCCCCGGACCGGCCAGAAGCGTATCAGGTTGTGCCGGGTGACCGACCAGGGATGGGCTCCTCAAACCGGCATTGACCAGGTTCCAAGTCGACCCGCTGTTGGTGCTCTTCCAGAGGCCCGAGTGCAGACTGGACGCGTAAACCACGCCCGGCTGAAGGGGCACGATGGCAATCGACCCGATCTCTTCTCCCGGCAGGCCGCTCAAGGACCAGTTCGCCCCGGAATCGGTTGTCTTAAAGACGCCCGCCCCGGTGGCGACGAAGGCAGTCGCCGGGGACTCCTGGGGGACGACGATTCCCGTGATCCGCCCGCCTTCCGGGCCCTTAAGGGCGATCCAATCAGCCGCCCGCAGAACCCCCGAGAACAGAAGCAGCGCGACTACCGCCCAGACGACTCGGTTCTTTATCCGTCCCCTATTCATCGCAGCCTCCGTGAAGCGCAAAAGACCGAAGTATTGTTCCCCAAGTCCTTTGGAGAATCGTCCCTTTCTCGGTCCGCATGTTCTGTTAAAAATTTCGCCGCTTCACACTCTATTCCGGACTGAGCCGATGGTCAACCGCGGGGAAGGACAGTCGATTCGACCCCTGTTCGGCATCGGATGGTACTCCATTAGATGGCCGCCACGGGTCGAATGCTGACGGAAGCATGGAATCTGCAGTTCCGGGCTGAAGCGCTGCTGAAAGTGCTGTTCTAGCGCTTCCTGGATATCGGAATGCGGTGAGAAGGTATGAGGAAACCGAAGTTTCCGGCAACTTCGGTTTTTCACAGCGCAATCCTGTCAATCCTGTTAATCCTGTCAAAGAGACCTGTTTTGACAGGATTTACGGATTGACAGGATGGCGCCGTGCGCGGCTTTGTGACCACGGCGGACCGGCCGACTCAGCCTTACCTCAACGCCTTACTTGGCTGCAGCTCGAGTGACCGTCATCTTGGCGGTCAGTTCCGCTCCATCACCCATCGTGAAGGTGAGCTTTCCCTCCAGGCGTTCGGAGGAGACCAGCGAGAGATCCGATTTGTACGTTCGACCATCGGGTCCGCTAACGGAGAAGCTCAGTTTTGTTCCGTCAAACTGGACGTTCTCCAGAGGCAGGCTGTCGCCTGACTCGCTTCCGCCCGAGCCGCTCACTTTGTCGCCCTCCTGTTTGAGATCCAGAAAAACGGGCAGGCTGTGGAAGGTTCCGTCCGGGGCGGTCACCTCAGCCTGGCCGGCCCAGTGCCCCGTTAAGTCAGCGGCGGCGGCAAAACTGAGAATTGACAACAACAGAAGACAAGCCAGAGACAGTTTCATAATTGACTCTCCAGATGATTGATAGTTTGATTCACGGTTCGTCGCACCCCAAATGGAATGCTACAGTCAGTCTTCGACTGTTCTTCCTGGGTTCGACCGCACAGCATTATATACGGGCGCGATTCGCGCGGCGTTCACTTGGGGTCCATTGGTCGGCGCATTTATGAGGTTCGGACCCCTTTCATTGATTGTGCTCGAGCTGCATGCTATAGAGCTGTTACTAGAAGAACAGCCGCGCTCCACGCCGGTCTTCGTGGAGAAAGGGGAAACGAATGCCACCGAGTTTGCTCTATGCAAAAGCGGGTTTGTTGCTGACCAGGGGTCGCCGAGGAAGTCTGGAGGTCGAAGAACTGCAGAAGGATCTGCGTCGGCTGGCCTATCTTCGCACGGGAATCGATGGGGACTTTGGAAAATCAACCGAGCAGGCGGTAAGAGCCTTGCAGCACGATCTGCTCAGGAACGAAGGCAAAGGATCGGATGGAAACGCACCCGTTCGGGTCATCGACTACAACCGATCACGAGTGGTTGACGTGGACGGGGTGGTTACGGCCGGGTTGGCAGGTTGCATACGCGACATGCTCGAGGACGAGAATTTCCCGAAAGTGCCTTCTTCCCCGAATCCCAAAGAGGAAAACCGGAAGGCTCTGGGCACGCTGGCTCACCTTGCGGACCTGGAGGTGCCGATCCAGTTTCTCCTGGCTATTCTCCGGCAGGAAAGCGGGCTGAAACATTTCTGTGAGCCGACCCGGCGCAATCATGACAGTTTCGTTGTGGTAGGACTGGACACGAATGCATCCGAAAAGCATGTGGTCACCTCTCGCGGATACGGCATCGGTCAGTTCACAATATTCCACCATCCCCCGACCGGTGACGAGGTCGAGGATTTCGTAGTTGACTCCCGGAAGAACGTCACCAAGGCCGAGGCGGAGCTCAAGGACAAATTCGCGCTGTTCGTCAACGGGAGCACGTCGGGCACGCGCGCGGACGATCGCTTCGCCGAAGCTGGCGGAGGTCCGCTGCGGGTCTGCAAGCACTCGCCTTCTGATCCCCGCTTTCTGCATGACTGCCGGAATTGCCTGCTTCAGGCCGGCAGCCAGACAATAAGGGCCGGCCAGACTCCCTTCTATCGTGGTTCTGCCCACACCTATCAGCCAACTCGATATCACCCTGCCGAGGTTTACGAAGACGTGCCGTTAAGGCAAAACATACCGTGCGATTGGCCTTACGCGGTGCGCAGGTACAACGGGAGCGGCGTGAATTCTTACCACTACCAGGCAAAAGTTCTGCTGGCAGCTCGGGATATACAACTGGAGACGGTCTGAGAGAATCGAGGGCTTTTGGAAAGCCAGCGATGGTGGAGAGTGGCTGCCCCTCATTCCTCTTTGCTCCGACGCCTCCCGATGCTATATTCCGCTCGGTCAAGCCTTTGTAAAAAGTCGTCGTCGATGCTCGCGAAAGAGGAAAAGGGAGATGAGAAGGCGAAGATACACTGAGCGACTGCTTCTCGCGGTTTTACCGGTTTTGCTAGCCACCTGCACGGGCGCAAAACAGCCTTCGAGACTGTTCACCACCTGGCCGGCCGGGGCCTCCCCGGCGGAAGTCGGCAAGCGGGTAGCCGAGAACTTCGTGGTGCGGAAATTTGATTACCAGACCAACCCGCGCCGCCAGTACGTCATTTATCCGGAGGTCTGCACCTGGTACGGTTCGCTCACGGTTGCCGAGCTGATCAAGGATGACGATCTCCAGTCCCGTCTGATCAGAAAGTTCGATCCGTTGCTCTCCAGCGATGCCTCGCGGATTTCCCCGAACGCGCACGTCGATTACCGGGTTTTCGGCGCGGTGCCATTGCAGATCTTCCTGCTCACGAAAGAGAAACGCTACCTGGATCTGGGCGTCGGACTGGCGGACAAGCAATGGGATAAGCCGTCCGCCGATGGAGTCACCGGCGAGGCACGCTACTGGATCGACGACATGTTCATGATCACGGCCATCCAGGTGCAGGCCTTCCGAGCCACCGGAGACCGGAAGTACCTGGACCGCGCCGCCCTCACCATGTCGGCCTACCTGGATAGGCTGCAGCAGCCGAACGGTCTTTTTCACCACTCGCTCGACAGTCCCTTCTTCTGGGGCCGCGGGAATGGATGGGTCGCCGCTGGAATGACAGAATTGCTGCGCTCACTTCCGGCGGGACACCCCAAGCGGCCGCGCATCCTCGAGGGTTACCGGAAAATGATGGCGGCCCTGCTCAAGTACCAGGGCCAGGACGGCCTCTGGCACCAGTTGATTGATCACCCCGAAGCCTGGTCGGAAACGTCCGGCACCGGGATGTTCACTTTCGCGATGGTGACCGGAATCAAGAACGGTTGGCTGGATTCCGGGGTCTACGGCGAAGCCGGGCGTCAGGCCTGGCTCGGGCTCGTCAAGCACATCGATCAGGATGGCAACGTCAGCGACGTCTGCGTTGGCACCGACAAGAAGAACGATCTGGAGTATTACCTCACACGGCCGCGCCGCACCGGCGATCTCCACGGCCAGGCCCCGGTGCTGTGGACCGTGTCGGCGTTGTTGCGGGAATAACGCGGGCAAGTTTTTTGACAGAATCTGCAGGATTAACAGGATTTCCGCAATCCTTTTAATCCTGCAAATCCTGTCAAATAGCTTGCGTTCAATTACTCGACTGCCCGCCCGCCTTGGCCACTTCCACAGCAAACACGTATGTCGGGCCAAACATGTTCGATCGGAACACCACCCATTTCTGGTCTGGCGTGAAACTCACGTTCGGCTCCAACCGGTACTGGTGCTTGGACATATTGACAAGCCGCTCGGCGCGCAGCACACCGGGCTGGACGAAATTGTTGTCCTCCATGCCGCGGTTCGAGATCAATTCCGGACGGAACAGGTAAATCCATTGCCCGTCGGGCGCTCGCGCCACTTGTCCCGGATCCCCACCGTCGCCGCAGAAAAGGGTTCCGTCTCGAGTGACGTTAAAGTGAATCGACCATTCGTTGCGCTGCAGGTGGTACCACGTCCGCCGGCCGGTATCCACCTGGTAGGCCGCCAGCCAGAAATCCTCGCCCCGCGGCGTCTGCAGGTCGTACCAGATCGTTCTCCCATCGACCCCCCAAAACTCGTGGCCGAAGATCTCCATGGACATGGTCCGAGTGTGGATTTTCCGCAACTGGCTCCCGTCCGTGCGGATCGTCCAGATGCGGTCGACCTTGTGCCACGGCCCTTCGTGACAGAACATCAGCAACGCCGGATCGGTTGGGGAAAACAAAAGATGATTGAACCAGTCATTGCCCCGGAGGACGTTCTTGATCTCGCCGCTTTGCAGGTTGATGGTATAGATGGCCATGGGTAGACGAGCTGCCCAGCGCTCTTCCATCATTTGCCCCTTGCTCGGCGGCTGATCGAGCGGGCTGGTCTGCTGGCTGGGTGGCCGCCGGTAATCCTGACCCTTTCCCTCGATGAAGGTTCCGGCGGCCAGCGTCTCGTCGGCGTTGATCGTCGATACGGAACCGCGAGAGGGTAAAGACCCGATCTTCCTGGTTATGCCGGTTGCAGCATCCGTGGAAAAGAGAGCGCCTTCTCGAATGTAGTAAAGCTGAGGTGTCTTGCGGCCCGCCTCTATCAACCGCACGCGGCCCTCTACGATCTGTTTCGATTCTTGGGTCGCGAGGTCGAGCAGCGAGATTCCCGCGGGAGTGGTGTAGACCAACTTTTTGCCGTCAGCCGTATAGCCGTTCTGATTAAAGTAGAGGCTGGCGCTGC
>RPQK01000040.1 GCA_003819755.1 Acidobacteriota bacterium
AGCGTTCACCGTTCACCGTTCAGCGTTCACCGTTCAGCGTTCACCGTTCAGCGTTCGCCGTTCATTGTTTAGGGGCTGTTGAGGCGACTCCTGGGGTTGAAAACGCCGAAAAAAGCAACGGTGAACGGTGAACGCTGAACGGTGAACGCTGAACGGAGTCCTCCTAGCACCCCGTTTTGCTATCATGATCTCACTATGAAAGACGCCTACATTCTCTCAGCGTGCCGGACTCCTATCGGGAAGTACCTCGGCGCCTTGAGCTCGCTTTCGGCGACCGAGTTGGGCACCGTTGTCGTCAAAGAAGCCCTGCAACGTTCGGGATTGGAAGCCGGCCAGGTGGACGAAGTGATCATGGGGAACGTGTTGGCGGCCGGACTCGGTCAGAATCCAGCCCGTCAGGCAGGCTTGAAGGCCAGCCTTCCGGTCACCGTTTCCGCCCTCACCATTAACAAGGTTTGCGGTTCCGGACTTAAGGCGGTCCACCTCGCTGCCCAGGGCATACGACTGGGAGAGACCGGGGTCGTTATCGCCGGCGGTATGGAAAGCATGAGCAATGCCCCGTACCTGTTATTCAAGGCGCGGACCGGTTACCGGATGGGCAATGCCGAGCTCGTCGATTCAATGATCCACGACGGCCTCTGGGATGCTTACGAGAACTATCACATGGGCTGTACCGCCGAGGTGGTTTGCCGGCAGTATCGGGTCTCTCGGGGAGCACAGGATCACTACGCTTCTCAGTCCCACAAACGCGCTGTCGCGGCCATGCGGGAAGGTCGTTTTGATGCCGAAACGGTGACCGTGGAAGTGTCACAGAAGCGCGGCGCCCCCGCAAAAGTCACAAAGGACGAAGGACCGCGCGAGGACGTTTCCCCGGAAATGCTTGCGAAGTTGAGGCCGGCTTTTGACGAAACCGGAAGTGTGACAGCCGGAAACGCCTCGCAGTTGAGCGATGGTGCTTCGGCCTTGACCGTTGTTTCAGAGGAGATCCTGAAAAACACCGGGAAAAGCCCGATAGCCCGAATCGCCGCTTTTGCGACCAGTGGTATCGAACCTGCCCTGGTCATGATGGCGCCGTTGGAGGCTATCAGGACGGTGATGAAAAAGGCAGGCTGGAAGGACGAGGATGTCGATCTTTATGAGGTCAATGAAGCGTTTGCCGCTCAGTCGGTAGCGCTCGCGGTAGAAGTTCCGCTCGACGTGAAGCGTCTGAACGTGAACGGCGGAGGCATCGCCTTGGGCCACCCGATCGGTGCCAGCGGCGCCAGGATCTTGACCACACTGCTTTACGCGCTGAAGGATCGCAAGAAGAAGAAAGGTATTGCCAGTCTCTGTCTGGGTGGCGGGAATGCAGTGGCCATGGCCGTGGAGATGGTGTAACGGATTGGATGTGCCAGTCTGTCAGTCTGCGGTGAAAATTTTCTTTCGTAGTTTTTTCAGTTCGAGCGTAATTATCTAGGGGGAGATAAAAGCTCATGAAGATCGGAGTGGTGGGGGCAGGCACCATGGGGAACGGTATTGCGCAGGTCGCTGCTTTTGCCGGCCATAATGTCACTCTTCGCGACGTAGATGCCGGGTTGGTGGAGAAGGGCCTTCAGACAATCCGCGCCAGCTTGCGCAAGATCGTCGACAAAATGGACATTGCCGATCGGGACGAACGTTATGTGCAGACGCTCCAGAGGATCAGGCCGGCGACCGACTGGCCCAGCTTGAGCGACTGCGATTTCGTTATCGAAGCGGTGTTCGAGGACTACGCAACGAAGCTGGAGGTGTTCCGCGCATTGGAAGGCATCTGCGGCGACGGAGCGGTTTTGGCGAGCAACACCTCATCGATATCAATAACAAGGCTCGCGGCCGGGCTGAAGCAGCCAGGCCGGTTGATCGGAATGCACTTCATGAACCCGGTTCCACTCATGAAGCTGGTCGAAATTGTTCGGGGACTGGCGACCACCGCCGAAACTTACGAAAAGACCCGGGCGTTGGCGGTAGAGCTTGGCAAGACCCCGGTTGAAGTGCGGGACTTTCCGGGTTTCATCTCCAACCGGGTCCTGATGCCAATGATTAACGAGGCGGTTTTCGCCTTGATGGAGGGAGTGGCCGAACCCGAGGCCATCGATCAAGTGATGAAACTGGGGATGAACCATCCGATGGGACCGCTGCGTCTCGCCGACCTCATCGGACTCGATGTCTGCCTCAGCATCATGAATGTCCTGTATGACGGCTTTAAAGATCCCAAGTACCGTCCCTGCCCTCTGCTTCGGCAGATGGTTGACGCCGGCTGGCTGGGTCGAAAAACCGGCAAAGGATTCTACGATTACCAATGATTCATGGAGCCGCAGCCGAGCGCGCGCGGACTCAGGGGAGAGAGGGAATAATGAGCGAGGACCAAAACAAGAAGCGGGCGATTGAAATGGCGCTGACCCAGATCGAGAGGCAGTTCGGAAAAGGGTCGATCATGAGACTGGGGGATCGGACGGGGATAGCCGTTCCTGTCATCCCTTCCGGGTCGTTGACTTTGGACGCCGCCCTGGGCGTGGGTGGTTTGCCGCGCGGCCGTGTCATCGAAATCTATGGCCCGGAATCAAGCGGCAAGACGACGATAGCCTTGCACGCGATTGCCGAGGCTCAAAAGGCGGGGGGCAGTGCGGCTTTTGTCGATGCCGAGCATGCCATGGACGCCGAATACTCCCGGAACCTCGGCGTGAATATCGACGATCTGCTGGTTTCCCAGCCTGACAACGGAGAGC
Organism: Acidobacteriota bacterium; assembly: GCA_003819755.1. Lineage (GTDB taxonomy): Bacteria > Acidobacteriota > UBA6911 > RPQK01 > RPQK01 > RPQK01. Next base: position 2,745 of record RPQK01000040.1, read on the forward strand.
AGGCCTTGGAGATAGCGGAAATGCTCGTGCGTAGCGGCGCGATCGATATCCTCGTGGTGGATTCCGTCGCTGCCCTGGTCCCTAAGGCGGAACTGGAAGGGGAGATGGGTGATTCCCACGTGGGCCTGCAGGCGCGGCTCATGTCCCAGGCCTTGCGTAAGCTGACCGGGATCGTTTCGAAGTCGAATACCTGCTTGATCTTCATTAACCAGATACGCGAGAAGATAGGAGTCATGTTTGGGAACCCAGAGACAACGACCGGCGGCCGGGCTCTCAAGTTCTATGCCTCCGTAAGGCTCGAGATCAGACGCGTAGCGAGTATCAAGGAAGGGGAGAACAATGTCGGCAACCGGACCAAGGTGAAAGTCGTGAAGAACAAGCTGGCCCCTCCCTTCAAAGAAGCAGAATTCGACATCACCTTCGGCGTCGGGATTTCCCACGAGGGAGAGCTCCTCGATCTGGCGGTCGAGGACAAGATTATTGAGAAGAGCGGGTCGTGGTTCTCGTACGGGCAGGAGCGAATGGGACAGGGAAGAGAGGCCGCCAAGCAGTTCTTGCGCGATAACCCGGCAATCGCAGCGGATATCACGCAAAAGGTGAAGATGGCCCTTGGCCTGATCCGTCCCCTGCAAAAAGTCGAAGCGGCTGGTAAATAGGAACGCGGGAAAAGTAATTTATCGACGAACCAACACGAACGAACACGAACAAAAGCTGTAGGTTCGTGTTGGTTCGTGGATAAATTGCTTTTCCCGTGTATCCCGCGATAAGATTTTCTTTCAATCTCACTCGGGGGTCGTCCAACGGTAGGACAGCGGCCTTTGGAGCCGCTGATCCAGGTTCGAATCCTGGCCCCCGAGCCAGTTTTTATCTCATGCCCGAACTCCCTGAAGTCGAAACTATCCGTCGTGGGTTGGAGCCTTGCGTAGTCGGCCTCAGCCTCGAATCGGTCACCGTAACCGACCAGAAGGTCTTAGACTGGTCGGCAAAAGAAGGAAGGCTGGCCGCGGTTGAAGGCCAACGCATCGAAGCCGTCTCCCGAAGGGGTAAGTACCTCGTCATGGTGTTGGATCGCCACTACCTGATCTTCCACCTGGGGATGACAGGCCAGTTGACTATTCGGGACCCTCGACGACACGATTCCGCTTTCTTTGAACGCACCGTGACCGGGCTTGAATGGTGCGAACAGCATGCCCCTGACCGGCACACTCACTTGCATCTTTTTCTCGGTGACGGCCGACAACTCTTGTTTCGCGACATTCGGAAATTCGGACGCGTCTACGTGCTTGGCCGCAGTGCTGAGGAACTGGCCGCATTCTTTAGGGTGCATCGCCTCGGGATTGAACCATTTACCTCCGACTATAATCTGAAAGCCTTCCTGTCGGGGTTTAAGAACCGAACTCTCCGCTTGAAATCACTGCTCCTCAATCAGAGTTTTGTCGCGGGTGTCGGCAACATTTATGCCGACGAAGCTCTTTTTGAAGCGGGTGTTCATCCGGCTCGCCGAGTTTGCGGCCTTCGGAAAGCCGAGAAAGAACGGCTGTTTCTGGCCGTCCAGAAGGTCCTGGAACGAGGAATCGAGTTCGGCGGAACGAGCTTTCGTGATTTCGTGAACAGTGAGGGGGAGAAGGGGACGAACCAGGAAAAGCTTTACGTCTACGGACGAGAGGGTGAACCGTGCCTGACATGCGGGACACCGATCGTCAAGACGGTCATCAGCCAGCGAGGCACGCATTTCTGTCCGACCTGCCAGCCGAGGGGTGGAAAGCGTCTGTAATACAGCCGTAAGCGCAGCGTTTTTTAGCGGAGCGACCCGGCCCGAACGATTAACGCAGAACAATGCCCGGGCAAAGGCTGGATTTGCGTTATCGTTCGGGCCGGGTCGCTCCGCTAAAAAACGCTGCGCTTACGGCTGCGTTAGGGTTGGGCGCTGACGCTACTTCAGCCTGATCGCCGGCGCCAGGATCCAAGGGGCGGGGGTCGTTAAAGAACTCGCCTCAGCTTCGATCCAAGCCTTCAGCTGGCCGATTTTCGGCATCTTTACAGGCAACAGATCGCCGCTTGAGAGCGACTCCCAAAGGGTTTTCGGCCTCGGATACAGAACCAGGTGAAGCTTCTCGTCTTTGCTTAGTTTCAGAGCTTGCCGCATGTCTTCGACGGCCTTCTTTACCCCGCCAATCTCGTCGACCAGCCCGGCCGCCTTTGCCTGGATCCCGGTATAGACGCGGCCCCGAGCCTTGTTCTCCATCTGGTCGGGATCTATCTTGCGCGACTTGGCCGCTTTGCCGACGAAGGTGTCATACACGTCCGCCATCCAGGTCTCGACCTGCTTTCGCTGTTCATCCGACATCCCGTTGCTCAGGGAGAAGATATCGGCATTTGGCGAAATCTTTACCTGTTCCACATTCATTCCGACCCAGTCGTAGAACCCGCTCAGATCGAACTTCCCGAAGATGACGCCGACCGAGCCGGTAATGGTGGACGGCTGCGTCAAGATCTTCCTGGCGCTCATGGAGATGTAGTAGCCCCCGGAGGCAGCAACCCCGGACATCGAGACGATGACCGGCTTGCCCTGCTTTTCAAGCATCCTGACTTCTTCCCAGACCATTTCTGATCCGACGACCGATCCGCCGGGGCTGTTGACCCGCAGAATGATTCCCTTGACCGACTTGTCTTCCCGCAATCGGGCGAGCATCGTCGACATCGTGTTGCCGCCCACAATTCCGCCAAACTCCTCGGAGCTTCCCGAAGTGATTATCCCCTCGGCGGCAACGAAGGCAACCTTTGTTCCCGTGCTGATCCCGTAATCGGCGGCCGCCGCGCTTCGATATCTTTCAGCCCCGACGCCCTTGTATGTCTTCTTTCCGGCTTCACTGGCAAGCTTCAGGCCGTCCCTCACGTCGTGCTTGTACCCCAGGCTGTCAACCAGCTTTTCGCGCAGCGCCACGTCATCCTTGATGATGCCATTGCGCATCAGCTCGCGCAGGCGTTCGGGACTGATCTTGCGGTCAGCGGCCACGGCCGTGACGAAGCGGTCCTCGATATCGCGAACGATCGACTCGAGCATCCCCCGGTATTCGGGAGTCATCTGGGTCCTCGAGTATGTTCCGGGATTCTTGTATTCTTTGAACTCAATGAACTCCGGTTTCACGTGCAGCTTGTCGAGCGTGCCCTTGTAAAAGCTGACCTCAGCCAAAAGCCCGTTCACCAGGAGGCCGGCACCGGGATTCAGCGTGATGGAGTCGCATGCGGAGGCCAGGTACATCTCGGCTTCCCCCGCCAGATCAAGGGCCAGAAAGGCGTGTACGCGCTTTTTCGATTTCCGGAAATCGATGATCTGGTCGCGCACTTCCTCTATTTCAGCAAAGCTCATGCTGAGCGGCTGGATTTCGAGGTAGACCGCCTTGATCCGGTCGTCTTTGGCCGCATATTCGAACGCTTGCCGGAGGCCGAACAGGTTGAGGCCCGACGGCTGCAGCAGTTCGACCAGTGCGTTGGTAGGCGGGACTTCCGGCATCGACCCGGAGACGACGACCTCCAGAACTGAGCCCTCCGCGATCGAAACGGGCTGTTGGAAAGCCCAGAAAAAGAAAATCCCGATGGCGAGGACTATGACGATGAGTACGACAAGTCCAAGCACCACCAGTAAAAGGGTCCGTCCGCGCATTTGTTTGTTTTCTCCTGGAACGATTGTATGCTGTGCTTGCGGACCAAGCCAAGTAGGATAAGACAGGTTCACCGTTCACGGTTATTCCGTTCACTGGAGACGCGCGATGGAGAAGATGAAGGTTGGTTTTGTCGGATTAGGAATCATGGGAAAGCCGATGGCAGGGCACATCCTGCGGGCTGGTTTTCCGTTGACCGTCTACAACAGGACACGGGCCAAGGCCGACGACCTCGGGCGCGAGGGGGCAGTTGTGGCGGACTCGCCGGCGGAAGTTGGCGCGAAGTCGGATGTCACAATTACCATGGTGTCAGATACACCGGATGTGGACCAGGTGATAGCCGGACCCGCAGGCATACTCGAGGGTGTCCGCCCGGGGTCGGTGGTCGTCGATATGAGTACTGTCTCCCCCGAGCTCGAGCGTCGTCTGGACGGGAAACTTCGCGAGAAAGGATGCAGTCTCCTCGATGCCCCCGTATCCGGGGGCGATGTCGGGGCCCGCAACGCGACTCTGGCCATCATGGCAGGCGGCGACCGAGGCGCTTTTGACCGCGTTCTGCCCATTTTCCAAGTGATGGGGAAAACGATCACCTATTGCGGACCGGTCGGCAGCGGACAATTGACCAAGCTCTGCAATCAGATTCTGGTGTCGGTCAATCTCCTGGCTGTCAGCGAGGCATTGGTTTTCGCCCGCAAAAACGGGCTCGATCCCTTGACAATGATTCAGGCGGTCAGCGGCGGGGCGGCCGCCAGCTGGCAGCTCTTGAATCTCGGCCCGAAAATCGCCAAACGGGACTTTCAGCCGGGATTCATGGTTGACCTGATGCAGAAGGATCTACGCCTGATTCTCGAGACCGCCACGGCCAATCCCACTCCCCTTCCTGCCGCCGCCCTTGTTCAGCAACTCTTCAAGTCTGTTCAGATCAAGGGCCTGGGCCGCGAAGGCACCCAGGCGTTGGCAAAGGCGCTGGAAGCGCTGTCGGGGATTTGAGGGGAACAAACACTGACAAACACTGACAAACACTGACAAACACTGACGCCAGGGTCCGTGTCCGTGGGTGTTCGTCCGTGTTGGTCCGTGTCCGCCCGCCGCTAGCGCCGCCAGCCGAACACGCAGTAGTGTTTGGCGGTGTCGACGTGGAAGCCAAAGAGGTCAAAGCCGCGCAACAGCTCTCGCAATTCGCCCTCTTCGAAGAAGTGGTGAGGAATTCCCATTTCGGGACCATCTTCCGGAACGAATGTTCCTGCTTCGATCTGGCGGAACCGGCTCGCTTGTTGGCGATCCTTGGGGACACTCAAAAAGAGCAAACCTTTTGGCAACAGCACCCGCTCGATTTCCGAAATGACCTTTCTGATCGTCCTGATTTCCGCATGGTGTACGACCTGGGTCGACAGAAGTCCTTCGAACGAGCGATCGCGATACGGGAGGTTCTCCCGAAAGTCGCCCAATAGCAGGTGAGCCTGGAGGTGCTCTTTGTACAGGTCCTCCCTGGCTAGTGCGAGACCGCTCGGGGAATTATCCAGTCCGAATACGGAGAGGCCGCTGCGGGCGAGTGGCGGCAAGTGCCGACCTGACCCGCACCCGAGATCGAGGACTCGACGAAACCCTCTCTTCTTGAGTTGGTCGACAAATTCCGGCAGGGATTCGTGCGGTTGGGTAAAAAACTTCCCCTTTTCGGCGAATATCCGGTCCCAACCTTCCGACTGATTGCTCATAGACTCTTTGCCCTATCGTGCCATCGCGGTTATCGACGCCCACGCGAGAAACAGCCAGCCCGCCAGCAAGGCGATGCCCCCAATCGGGGTGATCGCACCCAGCCAGCGGGCGCCGGTCAGAGTCAAGAGATAGAGGCTCCCTGAAAAGACTAAGGTCCCTGCAAAAAACAGCCATCCTGCAGCGGGCAGGGCCGAACTGTAGAAGCGCACAGCCATAAACCCGGTCAGGACCAAAGCCAGCGCATGATACATTTGATAGCGAACAGCGGTCTCGTAGACCTCGAGCATCTCCGGCGCCATCCGCCCTCGTAACGCATGCGCACCGAACGCGCCCGCCGCTACCGCCAAGAACCCGAAAACCGCGCCTGATGCCATCAGAAATCGTTCCATGACAGAAATATAACCGTAACACGTTGAAAGGTGAAAAGGCGGACAGTTTCAAATATACTGCGACAAGAAACCGCGCTTGAAGTTTTGGACCAGGAGGACAGTGACGATGCAGGGAAAGCAGGAATCGTGGTGTGGCTTGGTTGTCCGCCAGGACGGCATCAGCGTATGCCTCTTGTGCGGAACCGAAGACAAGCAGGTCCGGCTGTTCCAAAACAACAGCGGGGAATATCAGTCACTCGTGAGTTGGCTCGAGGCCGAAGCCTGTTCGCATGTCGCCTTGAGGCCGGATCACGACAGCTGGAAGCAAGTCTACGGGCTGCTCAAGAAGCGCTTTCAGGTTAAGGTGGTCCACGAACAGCAGGTGTCGGGGCCAGGCGATAACCGCAAGGCGTGTTGTCAATGGTTGGCTCACCTGCTCAAAAGCGGAAAGCTCGAGAAGCAGGACCAGGTAGAGCCGATCGGGGATAGGTTTGCCCACACGGACGAGGATGCGCTGGGCGGCCAGCCCGGCAAGCGGCCCGAGCACTCGGGTCAGAAGGATTAAGCTGGGAGCGCAGGCGTCCCGCCTGCACTCCCAGCTTAATGTTTACGCGTTCTTGATCGCCGCTTGCGCCGCCGCCAGGCGGGCAACCGGGACCCGGAACGGTGAGCAGCTGACGTAGTTCTGATTGATCAAGTGGCAGAACTCGATGGATGCCGGATCACCGCCGTGCTCGCCGCAGATCCCCACTTCGAGGTCCGGACGCGCCTGGCGACCTTTCTGAACAGCCATCTTCATCAGCTCCCCAACGCCCTCACGATCGATCGTCTGGAAGGGGTTCTTCGGGAGAATTCCCTTTTCGACGTACTCCAGAAGGAACCTGGCTTCAGCATCATCGCGAGAGTAGCCGAAGGTCATCTGGGTAAGGTCGTTGGTTCCGAAGGAGAAGAACTGAGCGAGCTTCGCGATCTCGTCGGCCGTTACGGCTGCGCGCGGGATCTCGATCATGGTCCCGAACTTGTACTCGATTGACCGGTTCTTCTCGCTCATGACCTGCTTGGCCACCTCCTCGAGTGCCGGCTGAATGACCTTCAGCTCGTTGACGTGACCGGTCAGCGGGATCATCACTTCGGGCTTTACGGTGACACCCTGCTGGGCCATGTTGCAGGCCGCTTCGAAGATGGCGCGAACCTGCATCTTGACGATTCCAGGCATCACGATGCTGAGGCGGACACCGCGCAATCCCATCATCGGGTTGCTTTCGTGCATCGCCTGAATGGCCCGCAGGAGGCTTTCGTCCTCCGGCAGCCCTTCCTTAACGCCCTTGATCCGCTTCTCGATGACCTTCTCCAAAAGGTCATGCTCGTTGGGCAGGAATTCATGCAGCGGAGGATCGATCAGGCGGATAATGACGGGTAGTCCGTCCATCGCCTTGAAGATTCCCTCGAAGTCGCTGCGCTGGAAAGGAAGCAGTTCGTCGAGAGCCAGGTCCCGCTCTTTCTCGTCCTTCGCCAGAATCATCCGCTGGACGATCGGAAGCCGCTCTTCCTCAAAGAACATGTGCTCGGTGCGGCACAACCCGATCCCCTGCGCTCCGAAAGAACGAGCCCGTTCTGCGTCGTCCGGGTAGTCGGCGTTCGCCCACACTTGAAGCCGGCGGAACTCGTCGGCCCAGCACAGCAGAGTGATCAGATCCGTCTGTTCTTCGAACTTCGGATGTACCGTCGGGATCTGTCCGGCGAAAGCTTCACCGGTCTGTCCATCAATGGAGAGCCAATCGCCTTCCTTGACGATCACGCCGTGGGCGTTAAACTGCCTTGCTCTGAGGTCGATCTTCACATCGCTCGCGCCCACGATGCAGGGGACGCCGAACTGCCGCGCAACGACTGCGGCGTGGCTCGTGGCCCCGCCTTCACTGGTGAGGATGCCTTTTGCAGCCAGCATTCCATGCACATCGTCGGGCTTCGTAAAGGGACGAACCATGATAACGGCCTTGCCTGCTTTGCCCCATTCCTCGGCGATATCGGCATCAAAGGCGGCCACACCCACAGCAGCTCCGGGTGACGCGTTTACGCCCTTCGCAAGGAGTCGCCCTTCCTTCGCCGCCGCCTTCTTGGCATCGGGGTCAAAACCCGGGTGAAGTAGAGTGTCGACGTCAGCCGGCTTCACTCTCATGACGGCATCTTTCCGGGAAATCAGTCCTTCGTTGGCCATGTCGACGGCAATCTTTACGGCCGCCTTCGCGGTGCGCTTGCCGTCTCGGGTCTGGAGCATCCAGAGGCGCCGGCGTTCGATCGTGAACTCGACGTCCTGCATTTCCTTGTAGTGCAGCTCAAGCTTCTTGCAGATATCGACGAATTGCGCGAAGGCGTCCGGAAGATCATTCTGCAGCTCGGCGATCTTCTTCGTGTTGCGGATGCCCGCGACCACGTCTTCGCCTTGAGCATTAAGCAGGTAGTCTCCGTAAAGGAGTCTCTCGCCGTTCGCCGGGTTACGGGTGAAGTTGACACCCGTGCCGGAGTCCCAGCCCATGTTTCCGAAGACCATGGTCTGGATGTTTACGGCGGTTCCGAGGTCGTGGGGAATACCCGCCGCGTTCCGGTAATCGACGGCACGCTTGCCGTTCCAGCTCTTGAATACGGCTTCCGTTGCCAGGCGCAGCTGCTCATACGGATCCTGGGGAAAGTCGAAGCCCTTGTGCTCTTTCACGATTTTCTTGAAGACGCCGACGAGATGCTTCCAGTCTTCGGCGGTCAGGTCCGTGTCGGAGGGGACGCCTTTCTTCTTCTTGTGCTCGTCGAGCTCATCCTCGAACGGCTCATCGGGAATCCCGAGAACGACGCTTCCAAACATCTGGACCAGACGACGATAAGAGTCGTACACAAACCGCTCGTCACCGGTCAGCTTGATCATGCCCTGCACGGTGTCCTCGTTCAGTCCGATGTTCAGGACGGTGTCCATCATGCCAGGCATCGAGAACTTGGCGCCCGAGCGGCAAGAAACCAGCAGGGGATTGTTCGGATCGCCGAATTTCTTCCCGGTCTTGGACTCGACCTGTTTCATGGCGGCCAGTTCCTGATCCCACATGCCCTCAGGAAACTTCTCGCCTGCCTTCTGGTACTCGTTACATGCTTCCGTGGTGACAGTGAAACCGGGCGGAACCGGTACGCCAATTCGGGTCATCTCGGCCAGGTTGGCTCCCTTGCCGCCTAAAAGGCCCTTTACCCGATCCCAACTGCCAGGGCCGACTTTTTTCTCGGCGGCGTCCAGTTCCTCAAACAAGTACACCCATTTGTACGACATGAACCTTTCCTCCTTCTTACTTACCGGATTAAGAATTTCGACAATCTGACAGATTGCGCGCTCTTGATTTTGGTAAAGCGGCCATTATACAGGCGGGAAGAAAGCGAGACAAGGCGCACGAAATCGACGATTGCTCTACTGGATTCCCTGGTGAATCAGCCGGTCGATCTTCTGGGCGGTCACTTCGTGGTTGGCGATCAGTTCAAACAGATCCTCGAACTCCCAGTCCGGCTCCAGGCCCAGCCGTTCGGCCAGATCGTCACGGTTGAGCGGGTGCATCTGGTCCAAGACCAGAGCTTCCAGATGATGGATGTCCACCGCCCCCTGCGGGCAATCCGAAATCTCGATCGAAAGCCGGCAACCCTCCAGGACGTAAGCGATCTTCTCTCTGACGAAACCCATGTAGTTTCGTTCTTCCGCAGGAGGCCCGTAGCCCGAATAGGGGATCTTCTCGACCCTCACCGAGGTTCCCTTCTTTTGGTCGAAAAGCTGGTAAAAGGACCGCTCGTCCATTCTGTCTTCAGGAATAACGGCGAGCAACCCTTGGGGTTCCGCCCCCCCGTCATCGAACAAGTCGACACCCGGATCGTGACCAATCTGACGGAGGACCGCACGCGCTTCATCCAGGTTGCGGAACTTTAATGCGGGGATCCACTTGCTCATTGCTGGCTCTCTTGCGCGCTATGTTATCATCCGATCTTCGATGGACCAAGCGAGGTGCTCCGAGACTCGCCCGGCCCGTGATTCTGTAGAAGGTCGATCAGAGCGTTACCATGACCAACCGCAAGAAAACGACGGTTTTGAACGGTCGGCAACTGGCTGTTTTTCTGGTCCTTTTTGTCCAGCTTTCAGCCCATCAGTCTGCTTATGGATTAGGCCGCAAAGACAAGTTTTGGGAGAATGCCGATCTCAGCAGTGTCCTCCGGGCGGTGAGAGATCACCGCGGAGGCGTTTCCGAGCCGGAGTGCGAGGAACTGATCCGGCTGAATTACAAGTATCTCTACTTCAACGCCCTGCAGACAGATCGGTTCATCGCCATGCCCAAGCCGGAGAGAGTGCTGGAACGGATGTCTCAGGTCTTCGCCGCTAACGCGCGGTTGAAGGAAAGGCTGGAAGAGGCACGCCGGCTGTCGGGGATGGAATCGGTGAAGGTATCCGAATTCCGTCAGGCTGCACGAAAAATAGGAGACTGTGCCAAGGCGCTTCACGACGCTTTCCATGATTTCTTCAAAGAAGACAACCAGGGATCATATGCGGTCGAGCCAATGGCTGATGCACAGGAGCGGGCAAAATTCCTCGAGTACCTCGCCTCCTGCGACCAGATTTCCGCTCTCCTCAATGATGAGATTGAGCGTTACTTTCTGAACCCGAGTCCGGGCGTGGTCGAAATCTCCATTTACCGGAGCTGTTCAATACCGGTGCTGAGTCTTTCCCTGCAGAAGCTCAGCACCATGATCGAGAAGACTCTTCCCCAGTGAATCTGAGGCGTTGCGGAAGACTGATTAAAGGACCTGAAAAGCCTGAAGGGCGTGGCTGGTTGTTCTTCAGGTCCTTCGCGTCGTTCAGGTCCTTTCCCCTGCTCCTCATCCTCCTCTGTTCAGGTCTTGCTGCGCCCCCCCAGCGGCCAGTTCAGAGCGATGAGTTCAGGAAGCATCTCTGGCACCTGGCGTCGGATGAGCTCAACGGAAGAGGCAATAACCGGCCGGAAATCGACCAGGCGGCAAATTACATAGCCGATTGGTTCCGCCGTTATGGACTGGCCCCAGCGGGTGACAACCGGACCTACTTTCAGGAATTTGAAGCGAGAACAGAAGTTCAACTTGGTCCCGGAACTGGTCTCGCCGTAGAACTGCCTGAAGGAAAACACGCTTTGAACCTGCACACGGACTACGAGGCCCTTTTCTCTGGTCCGCTCCCGGTCTCCGCGCCCCTCGCATTTGCCGGCTTTGGTATCACAGCCGCCGAGTTGGGGTACGACGACTACGCCGGGCTTGATGCGAGGGGCAAGATTGTCGCTGTCTTTCAGCACGAGCCGGAGGAGGAACTGGAAACAAGTCGATTTGCCGGGCGCTCTCCTTCCTCTTGGTCCACTGTGACTTACAAGGCTGCGAACGCCCGGAACCACGGAGCTGCAGGCCTTCTGCTCCTTCCTGATCCTCATTGCGAACGGGAAAGGACTTGGAAGACGGACACGCAGGTCGAGGCTTTCGGCTTGCCGGTCGTGAAGCTCAGTGAGGAGTGGAGTCGCAGACTCTTGCGCTCCGGGCCTCGAACGCTCAGTGAGATCGCTCGGGCGGCCAGGGACGTTCTGTTGGAGCCATTCGACATACCGAACGTCAATGTCTCGCTGTCGGTGGAAGCAATTGAGCGGTACCGAACTTTACGCAACGTTGTCGGTCTGGTCCCGGGCACCACCGACGACTACGTGGTTGTTGGCGCGCACTACGATCACCTGGGGCTCGGGGAACGCAAGGCCCTGGCGCCCGAAAATATCGGGGCGATTCATAACGGCGCAGACGACAATGCTTCCGGGACCGCAGGTCTCCTGTTTCTGGCTTCGCGGGCCGTACGCCGGAAGAACGGATCCGGGTTGGTGTTCATCGCTTTTGCGGGAGAGGAGCTCGGGTTACTTGGGTCGAGCGCGTATGTGAGCCGCCCTAAGATACCCCTCGAGAAGATCCGGGCCATGCTGAACATGGACATGATTGGTCGTAGCGACGGCAGTGTCTATATCGGAGGAGTCGGTACCGCGGCCGAGTTTCACGACTTGCTCGATGGCTTAAAAAAAGAAACCACTCTTGAACTGAAATACGCGGAGACTCCTCAGGCTCCCAGTGATCACCTGTCCTTCGCCGGGGAAAAAATCCCGGTTCTCTTCTTCTTCTCGGGTCTCCACGCGGACTACCATCAGCCGTCGGACGACCGTGAGAAGATCGACCAGGTCCGGGCGAGGCAAATCCTCCAAGTCGTCGAATCAGTCATTCGTCGGTTGGTCCGCAAGGATCAGCCGGTTCACTTCGTTGAGACCGATACCAACACCGCTCTTCTCGGCGCAGCGGCTGGTTCGTCGGTCCTTGGCCTGCAGCCCGAACCATCCTGGGAAGCGGACGGTGTTCTCGTTGCCGACGTGAAAGCGGCGACGCCCGCGTTTGAAGCAGGCTTTCGGCGAGGAGATATCCTGATCGGTTGCGATGGCAAGGCGGTGGCGAACCGGCTGGACCTCATTCAGCAGCTGACCGAGCAGGGCCGAGCCCCGGACACAGCTCATCAGATCTTAGTTGTCCGGGGGGAGGAATTGCTGGCGTTGCCACTGTCGACCACCGAATAGCGGCCGACCATTAGCATCAGATGAAAATCTCTTGGTCGGGTGAATGAGCCGCCGGAGAATCTTCATCGGGAAAGACCCGGGCGGCGACTGCCTGCACCGACTGAAGCAGGGTCGAGAAACGGATGGCAGGGTGGATAACGGCTCGATGCACGCGAAAGATTTGAGTCGAGAAGTTGCTCAAGATCGTATCCGCGCCGCTATCGAACTGGTAAAGGTAGGAACGCGATCTTTCCACGAAATTCGCGGCCCGCTCGTCTAGAGTCCGAACCGACTGAGTCATCCTGGCCAAGAACAGGGGAGCGCGGCTCTCGAACTCTTTCAACCTCGCGGGAACGCCTTCCGCGTGGGACAGGAGTTGCCGCAGGGAGGCCGTCCCTTTCTCGACTCCCGCTAATAGGGACGAAATTCCCCGTTCACTGGATCGCAGCTGTTTTGCCGTCTTCGTGAGGATACCGAAGACAACCAGGCTCTGGAGCAACATCACGAAAGCCATTACCATCACGGCGAACCAAGCAAGAGTCGGATCAAGAGCCATGACTAAACCTTACCACAGGGGGCTGTTAGTTTCGACGGCGGCCGCGCCCTGCAACCGTTCCTTGCGCGGTTTGGATACGACCTTGGCGACCGAAAGGGTGGTGCGCCGGCTTATGACGTAGACGAGTATGTAGATTGAAAGGAAAACATAAAAAGCAGTAATACTTAACAGGAATGCCAGTACTGCGAAGCTACTCATAATGTTCCAATCCTCATCCGATAAAGATGCAAAAACGAGGCCAAGGCCTACAAACAAACTAATAAAATTTTAGCAGTTTGAAGCGTGGAGGTTAAATGGAAGCAAAAACCGTGGCCGAGTCGCGAACGACCATGACCGAGGTGGTGTTGCCGAATGATACCAGCGCCTATGGGATGATCCTCGGAGGGAAGGTAATGCATCTGATTGACATGGCCGGTGCGGTGGCGGCCTACCGGCACTGTCGGAACCCTGTGGTCACGGTCTCGGTCGACTCGGTTCGCTTTCTAAATTCGATTCGTGTCGGGCAGCTGGTTCTTCTCGAAGCCTTCGTCACCCGGGCGTTTACAACCTCCATGGAAGTCGAGGTACATGTCCACTCGGAAGACCCGCTCACGGGAAAACAAATCAAAACCAGCGACGCCTTCTTGACGTTTGTAGCCATCGACAAGGACGGGCGGCCGACCGCGATTCCTCCTCTGAGGCCCGAGACCGCTGACGAGAAGCGCCGCTACGAGTCGGCCATGGAAAGGCGGACACGGAGGCTGGCGCAGAAGGGGTGACAAGGTAAGTACTTCGCAGTTAGAAAGGACCTCAAGGACCCCAAGGACCTCAAAGGCCAGAGTGACGACGTGTTTCTTTTCGGTCCTTGAGGTCCTTGAGGTCCTTGAGGTCCTTGGGGTCCTTTGCACATTGTGCGAGCCGCGGACGCCGCCTCTGCGTGCTGGTTGCCCCGGAGGCGCATATTTTATTAGACTTTTGGGCTTGGACGAGCATCTTGAGAAGTCGGGGAGAGTAATGAACCGAAGCGACGATCATCTCCTGGCGTTGGCCCTTCAGGGGGATGGCGCCTGTTTCGGGGAACTGGCGGAGCGCTGGCAACGGCGCATCTTCAGTTTCGTGTGCCGTCATGTCGGCAATGTGGAGGAGGCGCAGGACTTGACCCAGGACACGTTTGCAAAGGCGTACCAGAACCTGGACCGTCTAACCGATCCTGCCCGTTTCTCCTCCTGGCTGTACAAGATCGCGCTGAATGAGTGCCGCATGCGGTTTCGGCGCGGCAGGAACATTACCCACATCTCCCTCGAGAAGGAAGACGAGAGCGAAGGAATCGATATCGCTGACGCGACGACTCCCGAGAGACACCTGGCCGACAAGGAAAAGAGCCTGCTCCTTAAAGAGGCTTTTCAGGCCCTGCCCGAGGAGCAGAGGTCGGTCATTCTGATGAAGGAGTATCAAAACCTCAAGTTCCATGAGATCTCCGAAATCATGAATGTTCCTCTGTCGACGGTGAAATCACGGATGTATCTTGGGCTAAAAACGTTGCGGCGGCTGATGGAGAAGAAACTATGAACTGCGATGAGAATCGCGAATTGATCCTGGATGTCGTCTACGGGGAGGAAATGAACTCCCGGACCTGCTTTGACTTCTTCAAGCATCTCGATAGTTGCCCCGACTGCAGCGGCGAGTACAAGGAGTTTCTCACTACTCGCGAAACACTGCAGGAGTGGGAAGTGGAAGAGCCCCCCGACTTGCAGGTACCTGCCGGCCGTCTTTCCAAGCCCTGGCTTCAGAAACAGCCGCGCCGCCGATTTGAGCTCGGCTCCTGGTGGCCGACGCTCCAAAAGGTGGCTGCTGGCTTTCTGATCCTGATGGGCGTCGTTTCCATCTTCCAGCATTATGGCTACCTGGGCGGGCGCAAAGTCCTGGTCTCGGAGCAAAGGCTGACCGAGATGATGCAGGATTTGATTGTGGTCAACCAGAAGGACGAGCGGAAGCTAATTGGGCAGATGTTGGTTCACCTCAAGGAAGACGTCGAGTTCCAGCGGAAAGAAGACATGCAGGATATCTACAACAACCTGGTCTCCCTGCAGCAGCGCTACAACGACAATCTAGAGGAGAGTAACAGGTATCTGAAGGTCCTGTTGGAAAGGTAGAGGGAGGCTCACATGTTGCACCGCGCCATTTTGGCTGTCCTGCTTGTCACCTTATCCGGCGTTGCCGGCGCGCAGCAGAGTAACAACCTGGCTCTTCTGAAGAGAGACACGCAGATCTTTGAACGGATTGTGTACGAGGTTCTGAAGCAGCACTTCAAGAATCCGTTCGCCATCACTGCAGACCCGAGAGGCGGCTACCTCCAGGGCTTTGGAGTAACCGTGTCTTTTCAGCTGAACATCAACCGGGCCACGATTCGGACGCCGTTTGGGGACCTCAACGCCCCCAGATCCCAGGGAGAGCGGACCAAGGCGGAACAGATTCGCACCGTCAAAGAATCGATGAAACAGTGCCTTGCTGATTACGGGCAAACCATCAAGCAACTGGGTCCGCATGATAGGATTGCGGTTCAGGCGCATATCGTCGACCGCAACGAGCTGGATCCCGCCAAGGCGACGACAGTCCTGGTTTTGATGTGCACTAAAGACGACGTCAACCTGTTGGCCACCGGGAAGCTTCCAGTCGAGAAGTTCAAGGAACGGGTTCACGTTTTAGAATACTAGGTTAATTCTGCGCGAAGAAACGGAATGATCAAGATTGACGAGTTAAGGAGCAGGAAGCTCTTCGGAGAGGAGTTGCTGGAGAAGGGGGTCGTCTCGGAAGACGAGTTGACCACGGCTCTCAACCTCCAGAAGCAGTCGCCGGAGCGGATCGGTAAGCTGCTGGTCGATATTGGTGCGCTTTCAGAGGCGGACATGATCAGGCACCTGAGCGATCATCTCGGTGTGGGCTTCATCAGCGCGGACCAATTCCCTCAGGTACCTGTCCTGGAGAACACGTTTAGTGTGAAGTTCATGCGGGAATGCCGATTTGTTCCGGTCGCCATGGATGACCAGAAACTGGTCTTGGCGATGAGCGATCCGCTCGATCAGGCGACTCTGAATTGCATTCGTCTCTATACGCAACACCAGCATCTGGATGCGGTCCTCGCCCCGGAGACCGAGATTCTGGATCTGATAGAGAAGTTCTACGGGAATCAGGCGTCGAGCCTCGGACGAATCGTCGAAGGCATTGACGATAGCGAACAGGAAACTTCGCTCGAGGACAGCGAAGACGTCGAGCATCTGAAAGATCTGGCGTCGGAAGCGCCGGTTATCCGCCTGGTTAATCTCCTTATTTCGCGCGCTATTGAGTCACGGGCGTCGGATATTCACATCGAGCCTTTTGAGCGTGATCTAAAGGTCAGGTACCGCATCGACGGAGTACTCTACGAGGTCGAATCCCCGCCCAAGAGGTTGCGGGCGGCCATCATCTCGCGCATCAAGATCATGGCCAAATTGAACATCGCCGAGCGGCGCGTTCCGCAGGACGGCCGTATCAAGATGCGGGTTCTCGGAAAGGACATCGACCTCCGCGTCTCTACACTTCCGACAATGTACGGCGAGAGCGTGGTTATGCGTATTCTCGACAAGAGCAATACGCAGATCTACGACATGGAGAAGCTCGGGCTGAGTCCCATGATGTACGAACAGGTGACCGGCCTGATTCACCGGCCCTACGGCATCATCCTCGTCACGGGACCGACTGGCAGCGGCAAAACCACGACCCTTTACGCCGCCCTTACCAAGATTAATCTGCCTGACAAAAAGATCAT